>VGXJ01000056.1 GCA_016873375.1 Phycisphaerae bacterium | reverse complement strand
GGCGCTTGGCCAGGCCAAGGCAGTGCATCGCCCCGAGGAACGACGTCTTCATCGTCTTGATCGGGTTGTACTGGTAGTGCCCAGGCGCGGCCGGGCAGGCGAGGTTGTAGATCTGATCGACCTCGAAATGGAACGGATTGGTCACGTCATGGCGCACGAACTCGAAGTTCGGCCGACCGAGCAGGTGCGCGATGTTCGACTTCTGGCTCGTGAACAGGTTGTCGAGGCAGATCACATCGTGACCGGCCTCGACCAGACGGTCACACAGATGGCTGCCGAGGAAACCCGCTCCGCCCGTGACGAGGATGCGCTTGTGCATGCGACCCGCAAGTGTAACGGTTCTGCCACAATGCCTCCATGCTGAGTGGCGACGGCGTCGTACGCGTGATCCATGGCTGCATGAGCGGCACGAGCTGCGATGGCATCGATGTGGCAGCCGTCGCGATCAAGGGGCACGGCTGGGCCATGCGCGCCCACTTCCTCGCGGGCGCGTCGCTCTCCTACGACGACGCCATGCCCGGACTCGCCGCGCGCGTTCGGTCGGCGCTTCGGCAGGAGCCATTGACGGCAGGCCAACTTGCCCAACTCGGGCACGACCTGGCGCACGCGCATGTGCAGGTGCTCCGCGCGCTCGCCCGCACGGCCGCCGCACCAGTAGCGATCGCCATGCATGGTCAGACGCTGTACCACGCACCCCCGGTCTCGCTGCAACTGTGTGCACCGTGGCCGGTCGCCGAAGCGCTGGGCGTGCCCGTGCTGCATGATCTTCGCGGCGCCGATCTTGCCGCTGGCGGCCAAGGTGCCCCGCTCACGCCGACGAGCGACTTCATCATGTACGCCGGTGCGGCGCCCACCGCGGTCGTGAATCTCGGTGGCTTCGCCAACGCCACGGTGCTTCCGCCTCGGGGCAGTGATCCGTCCGCCGTGCGGGGCTTCGACATCTGCCTGTGCAACCAGCTCCTCGATGAACTCGCGCGCACACGACTCGGGCAGCCATGCGACTGGGATGGCCGCGCAGCCTCGGGTGGCACGGTCGACCGGGCTGCACTCGAGTCCGTCATGAACCTGCTCGCTGGACAGGCAAGTTCAGATCGCAGCCTCGGCACAGCTGACGAATCCGTGGCCATCGCGGCATCGATGCTGGCGCATCTGGCCCCGGGCGATGCCTGCGCGACAGCGGTGTCGGCGATCGCCCAGACGATCGTGGCCACGCTTCGTGATC
The DNA here is from genome assembly GCA_016873375.1 of Phycisphaerae bacterium. Lineage (GTDB taxonomy): Bacteria > Planctomycetota > Phycisphaerae > Phycisphaerales > SM1A02 > SYIB01. The sequence goes on along the minus strand of VGXJ01000056.1, from coordinate 7,618 downwards.
ACCGCGTGCGGCATCTCGCGCTGGCGGGCGGTGGCGTGCTGAATCTCGCGCTGGAAGGGGCGCTCCGCGACGGCCTGCCCGGTGGCCCCCCGCCGACCGCCGCCGAGTGGCCGCCTGCCTTCCGCGAAGCCGCAGCCATGGCCGTCCTTGGAGCGCTTGCCCTCGATGGCGTGGCGCCAGGACTGCCCGCCGTCACCGGACGCCGCAGCCTCGCCGGATGCTGCTGCACCACGATCCGGCCGTAGAGGGTTCACCGACTCTTAACGCTCTGGACACATGACAAAGATGCCAAGCACGCCATAATCCCACCATGCGCGCGAGTGCCCTGATTGTCGAGGACGAGAACGAGATCGCTGACCTGGTGAAGTTCCACCTGGAGCGCGACGGCATGCAGGTCAGCGTGGCCCGCAACGGTCGAAAGGCGATCGAGATGGTGCAGGGTGCGGGCTACGACCTCATCGTGCTCGACCTGATGCTTCCGGACCTCGATGGCCTGGAGATCTGCCGACGCCTGAAGGGGCAAGACCGGACCAAGGAGATCCCGGTGGTCATGCTCACCGCGCGCGGCGAGGAGTCGGACATCGTGGCCGGCCTCGAGATGGGCGCCGACGACTACGTGACCAAGCCCTTCAGCCCCCGCGTGCTGATGGCACGACTGCGCAACGCGTTGCGCAAGACCGGCGCGACCGAGCCCACCGAGCGCATCGGCCTTGTCAATGGACGGCTGCTCATCGACCGCGAGCGTCACGTGGTGACCGTCGATGGCCAGACGGTCGAGCTCACCGTGACCGAGTTCGGGATCCTGCACTTCCTGGCCCTGCGTCCGGGCTTCGTGCGCACCCGCGACCAGATCATCAGCGCCGTGCATGGCCGCAACACCGTGCTGTCGAGCCGGACGGTTGATGTGCACGTGACGGCCGTACGCCGCAAGATCGGTGTCTTGGGCGAATGCGTGCAGACAGTCCGCGGGGTTGGCTACCGCTTCCGCGATCCGAACGACCTGACCGAATGAACCGGCCGCGGCCGGTGCGATAGCCTCCGCGCATGACCAACGTGCCGACCTCGGTGCTGCGCACGCTGTCTTGGGCCATGCTCCTGGCAGCGGGCTGGTTGGTCGTCGTTGCGCTGACCAGCGACGCGCCCTCGCGTGGCGCACTGATTGCCGGCGTGGCCTGCGGAGCGACCTGCATCGTGCTGCGTCACGCGATCCGCGCGCGTGACCTGCGCATGATCGAGACGGCGCTCGACGCGATGGCCGAGGGCCGTCTCCCTGCCCGGTTCGAACGGCCCCAAAGCGGCCAGGCGTTCCGCGTCTCCCGCGCGCTCGGGCGTGCGCAGCGCGACGTGTCGACCACGATGTCCCGGCTGACCACCGAGCGAAACGAACTGCAGGCGATCCTCGAAGCGCTCGGCAACGGCCTGATCGCGCTCGACCGGGAACAGCGGATCCGTAGCGCCAACCGCATCGCCGAGCAGCTGCTCGGGCTCACCGGTGACTACCGCGGCCAGTTGCTCCAGCAAGCTACCCGCCAGCCGGACCTGAGCCGCTTCGTGAGCGAGGCCCTGGCTGCGAGCGGGCACCTGAACGCGGAGATCCGCCTTGAAGGCGTGGAGACGCTCGTCATGCAGGCCGCCAGCGAACCACTGCCAGGCAGCGACGGCCGCATCGATGGCCTGCTGGTGGTGCTCGACGACATCACGCGGCTCAAGCGGCTCGAATCGATGCGCACGGACTTCGCCGCCAACGTCAGCCACGAACTCCGCACGCCGATCACGAACATCAAGGGCTACGTCGAGACGCTGCAGGAGATCGGCTACGACGATCCACCGCAGGTCGGCTACTTCATCGAGATCATCCACCGCAACACGCGCCGCCTGTCGATGCTGGTCGAGGATCTGCTGAGCCTCGCATCGCTCGACCAGATCGATACACGGACCAGTCTTGAATTCGAAGAACTTGAGATCGGCAGGGTGCTTGGCGACGTCCAGGGCGAGCTCGGCGACACGGCGCTGGCAAAGCAGGTCGCGCTCTCGGTCTCGTGCAAGCCCGGGATCCTCGTGTTCGCCAACCGAACGCTCGTCCACCAAGCCGTAGCGAACCTTGTCTCGAACGCCATCAAGTACTCGCCCACGGGCTCGACCGTGGAGGTCGAGGGGCGGCTTGCAGGAGATGTGGCCGAGATCGAGGTGGTCGACAACGGCCCCGGGATCCCTGCCAAGCACCTGCCCAGGATCTTCGAGCGCTTCTACCGCGTGGACAAGGCCCGCAGCCGCGAGCTCGGCGGCACGGGCCTCGGCCTGGCCCTGGTCAAGCACATCGCCCTCGCGCACGGAGGCGCGGTCGATGCACAGAGCGTGGTGGGCAAGGGATCGCGATTCACGATCCGCCTGCCGCTTGCCGACGCCGGCAAGAGCCTGCTTCCTGAGGCTTCTTAACACAACCTAAATATTATTTGTGCTACGGTCGCGCTCTGCAGATAAGGAATTCCATGCTCCTGACCACGCTCTCCGCCATCGTCGCCCTCACCGCCCCGCAGTCCCCCGCCACTGACGCAGCGAAGGCCACGGGCCCCGTGCGACTCGATGGGTCGAGCACCGTCTTCCTGATTTCCGAGGCCGCGGCCGAGGAGTTCAAGAAGGTCGCCCCCAAGGTCAACGTCTCGGTGGGCATGTCCGGCACCGGCGGCGGCTTCAAGCGCTTCTGCGCCGGTGAGATCGATGTGACCGCGGCGAGCCGCGCGATCAAGCCCGGCGAGGTCGAACTCGCCCGCAAGAACAGCATCGAGTTCGTCGAGCTCCCCGTGGCCTTCGATGGCCTCTCGGTCGTCGTCAACAGGGCCAACACCTGGGCCACCTCGCTGACGATCGCCGACCTCAAGCGCATCTACATGGATGGCGGCGTGAAGACCTGGAGCGAACTCAATCCCGCCTGGCCCAACGAAGCCATCCAGATCTTCAGTCCCGGCACTGACTCGGGCACGTTCGACTACTTCAAGGAAGCGGTCATCGGCAAGGATGGCAAGGTCCGCGGCGACATGAGCGTCAGCGAGGACGACAACGTCCTTGTGCGCGGCATCCTCGACAACAAGCACGCGATCGGCTTCTTTGGCATCGCCTACCTGATGGAGAACGAGGGCAAACTGCGCAGCGTGGCGATCGACGGCGGCAAGGGCCCTGTGGCACCGAGTCCCGAGACCGTCGAGGACGGCTCGTACCAGCCGCTGGGCCGGCCGCTCTTCTACTACGTGAATGCAGCGTCGCTGACCAAGCCGCAGGTCGTGGCTTTCGTCGACTACCTCATCGAAAAGGCGCCCGAGTTCGCGCCCGAAGTGGGCTACATCAAGCTCCCGGCGGACCTGCAGTCGATGGTGCGCGCCAACTGGGTCGCGCGGCGCACCGGAACCCAGTTCGTCGGCGCTGACGGCAAGGAAATCCACGGCACATTCCGCTCGATCTACCGCTGAAGTTGAACACGGCCTGAACGCGTCGCGTGCCCTGCGCCATGGGCTCGCCCGTAGACTCCATCCATGGCCCATCCGGCAGCCGCCGAGATCACCTCTGCCGCACGCGGCACACCGATCCCACGATCGTCGCGGGATCGCAGCGAGCGGGTGGTCAAGTCGGTCCTGCTCTCGTTCTCGCTGCTTTCGATCGTGACCACATTCTCGATCGTGGCGGTCCTGGGCATCGAGGCTTGGGGCTTCTTCACGGGTTTTCCCGACAAGCCGGGCATCGGCCTCATCCCGTTCCTCACGGGGACGGAGTGGAGCCCCCTGCTCGGCGGCGAGCAGAAGTTCGGCGTGCTGCCCCTGGTCTGCGGCACCGTGCTGGTGACGGTGATCGCCGGGGCGTTCGCGCTGCCCATCGGCTTGGTAACCGCGATCTTCCTCTCGGAGTATGCGCCACCGCGTCTGCGCGTGGTGCTCAAGTCCGCGCTCGAGGTCCTCGCCGGCGTGCCAACGGTCGTCTACGGCTTCTTCGCACTCGCGGTGATCACGCCGGCCTTGCAGCGCGTGAGCGATGCGTTCGGCACCTACAACGCACTCAGTGCGGGACTGGCCGTGGGCATCATGATCCTGCCCATCGTCTGCTCCCTGAGCGAGGATGCCCTGCGCGCCGTGCCGCAGAGCCTTCGTGACGGGAGTTCGGCGCTCGGCGGCACGAAGTTTGATACGTCGGTCAAGGTCGTGTTGCCGGCGGCGCTCAGCGGGATCATGGCGAGCTTCCTGCTCGCACTCACGCGCGCCATCGGCGAGACCATGATCGTGGCGCTGGCCGCAGGCGGACTCGCACAAATGACGATGAATCCTGCGAGCCAGGTGCAGACGATGACCGGCTTCATCGTGGCGATCTTCACGGGCGATGCCCAGGCCAACAGCGTGGAGTATGCGTCCAGTTACGCCGTGGCCGCCACGCTCTTCCTGATGACGCTCGCCCTCACGCTCACCGGCTCGGCCATCCTCAGGCGTTTCCGGGAGGAGTACGAGTGACCGACGCCCCGCACGTGCCCGTCGCCCGCCGGCTCCTGGCCAACCGGATGTTCCTGGCAACCTGCATCACCTGCACGGGTCTGGCGGTCTGTGTGCTCGCGGTGCTCATCGTGAGCATCATGATGGATGGCGTCCACCGCCTGAGCCCGGACTTCATCGCCAACTTCGCCTCGCGCAAGCCCGACCAGGCCGGGATTCGGGCACCGCTTGTGGGCAGCATCTGGGTCTGCACGATCTGCGCACTCACGGCCCTGCCGGTCGGCGTGGGTACCGCGATCTACCTCGAGGAGTTCGCCAAGCGAGGCCGGCTCACCGAGTTCATTCGCATCAACATCAGCAATCTGTCTGGCGTCCCGAGCATCGTGTATGGCATCATCGGACTCACCGCCTTCAGCAGATTCTTTGGCTGGCGCGCCGGCGCCGAACCGATCGAGCTCGGCAGCCCCGACTCGCTGCTTTATCTGCGGCTTCCCTTCGGCTCGAGCGTGCTCGCGGGCGGGCTCACGCTCGCGCTGGTGGTCCTGCCGATCGTGATCGTTGCAAGCCAGGAAGCCATTCGTGCCGTGCCGAACTCCCTGCGCCAGGGAGCGCTCGCGCTGGGTAGCACCCACTGGCAGATGGTGTCCCGCCTCACGCTGCCTGCCAGCTTGCCGATGGTCATGACTGGCGCGATTCTGGCGATGAGCCGCGCGATCGGCGAGGCGGCACCGATTTTGGTACTCGGGGCGCCGCTGATGGTGCTCGAGACCCCGGCTAACCTCATGTCGGAGTTCACGGTCTTGCCCATGCAGATCTTCAACTGGGCCGGACGCGCCAAGGCGTCATTCCAGGAGATCGCGGCGGCGGCGATCATCGTGCAGCTCGCGGTGCTCATGTCCTTCAACGCCCTCGCGATCGTCGTGCGCCAGCGGCTCCAGACTCCACTCCAATGACCATCATGTCCCTGAGCGAGACCAACCCAACCACGGCTACCGTGACCTCACCCGGCTTCCCGGAACAGTCGATCCGTGCAGCGGACTTCGATGGCTTCTATGGCTCGTTCCAGGCGCTCAAGGGGATTTCGCTCGACATCCCCCGCAACCAGGTCACGGCGTTCATCGGGCCCAGCGGCTGCGGCAAGAGCACCTTCCTGCGATGGATGAATCGCATGAACGACACGATCGTCGGCGCTCGGGCCAGCGGAACGCTCACGCTCGATGGCGAGGACATCCTTCGCCGTTCGGTGGATGTCGTCGACCTGCGCCGGCGCGTGGGCATGGTGTTCCAGCGCCCCAATCCCTTCCCAAAGTCGATCTTCGACAATGTGGCGTTCGGACCACGCCTGCACTGGCGCCACAGCCGTCAAGACCTCGAGGATCTGGTGGAGCAGAGCCTGCGATCCGCCGCCCTCTGGAACGAGGTGAAGGACCGATTGCACGCGAGTGCCCTCGGCCTCTCCGGTGGGCAGCAGCAGAGGCTGTGCATCGCGCGCGCCATCGCCAGCGGCCCCGAAGTGCTGCTCATGGATGAGCCCTGCTCTGCACTCGATCCCAAGTCGACGGCGAGCGTCGAAGACCTGATCCGGCAGCTGCGCACGGCATACACCATCGTGATTGTCACGCACAACATGCAGCAGGCGTCGCGCATCAGCGACCAGACAGCCTTCTTCTTCGAGGGCTCGCTCATCGAGGCTGGCCAGACCGAAACACTCTTCACCAACCCACGATCCAAGCAGACCGAGGACTACGTCACCGGTCGCTTCGGCTGACTCAAGGAGGGACCCCATGCCGATTGAACTGCAAAGCGAACTCACGAGCCTGCGTCGTGACCTGCTCACCATGGGAGCCATGGTCGAGCGGCGCCTGACCCGCGTGATCGATGCCTTGGTCGAGAACGACCTCGATGCCGCCCACGAAGTCCGTGAAGGCGACGACGAGATCGACCGCATGGAGACCATGATCGAGGAGCACGCCATGCGCCTGCTCGCCTTGGCGCACCCCGTGGCCGGCGACCTGCGACTGGTCCTTGCGGTGATGCGCATCAACACGGACTTCGAGCGCATGGCCGACATGGCTCGCGGGATCTCCAAGCGCATCCTTCGGCTCTCTGAGATCGAGCACGACGAGTTGCCCAGGGACCTGATCGACATCGCCTTTGCCGCTCGAACCATGTTGACCGATGTGCTGGTGGCGCTGGGCAACGAGGATGCCACCCTCGGCCGCCACGTGCGCAACAGCGACCGTCGCGTCGACGACATCAACAAGGCGATCCTGCTCTGGGCCCGCCAGCAGATGCCCTCCCACCCGGAGTGGGTGGAGGCCGATCTGGAGATCATGGCGATGGCGCAGCGCTTCGAGCGCATCGCTGACTTGGCGGCTTCGGTGGCCACGGAAGTGATCTTCCTGGTCGAGGGTCAGCTGTCGCGCCACGCCGCGATCTGAGCTGCCAGGGATCACTGATAACCACAGGCCGGACGGCACCAGCCGCTTGCCCTACCGCGAACGCCCCGCTAGCCTGTGTGGCTCGCCCTGTCGGGCCAACCACCGAGATCGCCATGCACTATCCCCACAAGGTCAGCCGTACAAAGAAGGTCCGCTCGGTCGGTTTCCGCAGCCGCATGAGCACGCGCAAGGGCCGCAAGATCATCAACCGCAAGCGTCGCGTCGGCCGTGCGATCCGCGTGCGCTAAGCGCCCCGCCCCTCTCTGCATGCATGGTGCTTTGCGCCGCCCCGTCGCATGCAACGCCTCATCCTGATCGGTCTTCGCGCCACCGGCAAGTCGTCGGTTGGCGCAGAGGTCGCTCGCCTCTGGGGTGGCACGTTCCTCGATCTCGATGATGCGGTGGCTTCGGCCGCGGGTTCCTGCTCCGCGCATGATGCCTTCGTCGCACTGGGCGAGCCGGCCTTTCGTGCCCTCGAAGCAGCCGCCCTCGATGAGGCGCTCCGCACCTGCGCCCACACGGTGATTGCCCTCGGTGGCGGGACGCCCATGGCGCCCGGTGCACACGCCATGATCGAGGCCGCGCGCGCGTCGGGCTGGCGGGTCATCCTGCTTGATGCTCCCGATGAGGTCCTTGGTGAACGCATCCGCAAGGCACCAGGGACACGGCCGAGCCTGACAGGCGCCGCACCGGACCGGGAAGTCATGG
>VGXJ01000055.1 GCA_016873375.1 Phycisphaerae bacterium | reverse complement strand
GGCACGGCGCACGCGCTCTATGCGGGCGACAACAATGGGCTGCAGTGGTGCGCGCACCGCAGCGAGTTCGGCCTGACCAACGGGAACTGCAGCCAGTACCTGCAGCTTGAGTGCCCGCCGCAGGTCATCCTTGGGCAGGACCTGGCCGGTGGCCTGTGGGCGTATTGGCTCGGCGGCGGTGTCTGCCCGCCCAACTATCCCGGCAACTGCGGCAACTGGCCGATCTACCAGCCCATGGACTTCGGTGGCACCACGGGCTACTCCGGCTCGTGGCGACTGCTCGCCGTGCGCTCTTTCCACCAGTACCTGAACGGGCGCTACTTCGACCCGGTGTACTTCGCGCCCAACGACCGCAACACCTACCGGCAGGCGCGAGGACTCTTCGACTACCCGGGCGAGTTCATCTTCACTTCGCCAACGCTCATCGGCAGCAGCTACGCCGTGGCGTCGTCGGCGATGTGGGATCCAGGTGTGTTCCGCGCTGCCTCAGAGGGCGGTTTCCGCAACCCCAGCTCGTACGCCAATGCCTGGCAGCGTCAATCGCTCTTCGGCGCGGCGTATCCCGAACTCAAGTCGCTCACCTTCGAGCACAACTGGTGCCAAGGTGGAGGAGGCCCGGCCACCAGTTTCGGGACTACCACCACCCGCAACTACAACGCAAGCGCCGCATCGACGCCCGCCACGCTTTTCTACGACGGCCATGTGTGGCTGCTGCCTAATGCCGACGCGATCGCTGACGATGCGTCACTCATCAAGCGTGGCCTCGATGGACTGTGGAGCCGCGATACGCCACTGGGCGCGAATGGCTACTTCGGCAACCTCTCGATCGACGGTTCGAAAACCTCGCACTCCGTGCTGACGACCAAGGGCATCCTCGGTCGAGATCTGCTCTCGGCCAAGTGAGGAGACCAACCATGCCACGACACACCAACCATCGATCCCAGGCCACGGCGCGCAACAGCACTGGCTGCGCGTCGATGCCTGCAGACCACTGCAGTCGTGGTCCATGCATCGCTGGGCGCACCGCCCCATGGCTCGCCACGCTTGCCATGTGCAGCGTGGCCAGCGCAGCCGACACCACCTGGACCTCGACCACCAATGGCGCGTGGAGCGATCCGGCGCGATGGTCCGCCGGTGCGCCGGATGCAACGTCGACGGCGATCTTCTCGAACCTCGGCACACCGACGGTCTCAATGCCGTTGTCCGGCAGCAGCGCGCTCCGGCTCATCGTTCGCCGGGGCTATGTCAACCTTGGTACCGGTGGCCCGCTTGACCTGGGCTGGTCGGGCGCGTTCTCGCCGGCCCTGGTGGTCGGCGACACCAGTGGGTTCCTTGGCAGCTTGACGCTGAGCGGCACGTCGATCCGCGCCGCGTCGTTCGACCTTGCCACGGTCAACAACGCGCAGGGTGATGCACGCATGAACGGGTTCTCGACCTTCACGATCGATGGTGCGCTGCGGATCGGCGTTGCTGGCACCGGCAGCCTGCAGCACACGGGCTCGGCCACGCTCACCGCTGGCTCGCTCGAGCTGGGCACGCTCGGCACTGGCGTCGGGTCGCTGACGGGGTTGGTCTCGTCGAGCACATCGTTGCCCCCTGCGGGGCCTGTGTCGATCAGTGGTGCGTTCACGATCGGTAAGTTCGGCAGCGGCGTGGCACGAACGGGTACGACGGCCCGTTGCGGCATGCTCGTCCTCGGGCAGAACCCAACCGCGAGCGGCACGCTCAACGCCGCCAACCTTGATGTCCTCGGCCAAGCCGTGATCGGCATGCAAGGTCAGGGCGCGCTCACGCTCACCGGAACCATGTCGACCAGCGGCCCAGTGACCGTGGCCGAGCGTGGCCCTGATGTCGGCAGCCCAACGCTGCCCCTGTCGCGCGGCACGCTGGAGGTGAATGGCGGTTCGCTGCGGGCTGGCGGAACGATCACGCTTGGTCGCGATGGCGTTGGCACCACGATCGTGCGATCAGGCGGCTCGATCGAATCGACCACCTCGATCACCCGCAAGGGCGCCGACGATGTGATCACCGTCGAACTCGATGCGGTACCGGGCAGTTCATTCGCCTTCAGCGCACCTGCGATGACGATCACCCCTGAAGCGACCACGGTCGCCCTGCAGGTCGTTGGCACGCCGTCACCCGATGCTGTGTGGCGCATCGCGCAATCGTGGGGCGGCACTCTGCCGGCCTGCACCATCGCGGGCTCACCCGGCACTGGCCGAGAGTTCCACCTGGTGACTTGCGGCGGCGATCTGCTCCTGGCCACTACACCGATCGGTGCCGGCCCACCGGCGATCTGTGGCGATACTCCTGTAGCCATGTTCGTCCCCGACCAGATCAGCATCGAGACGCGCGGCTTCTCCAATGGCGGCATCGCCGTGGGCGATGGCTTCTACGCCGTCGGCTGCACGGGCACAGGCGGTGGCGTTGATGTGTATCGCTCGATCAACGGGGTCTGGTACCTCGAGACCACGCTTGTTTCGCCCGATGGCCGGCAGGTCGGCCTGGCGGTGGCCGCCGATGGCCAGCGCATCGCCACACGCACGGTGGACGGCGAGGATGTCGTCACCTTCGTGCGATCGGGCGGCATCTGGAACGCCGAGCAGGTCATCGATCTCGTGCCGGCAATCGGCACGCAGTCGCGCCGCAGCACGCTTGCACTCGATGGCGACACGCTGGTGATCGGCGAACCCAATGCTGCGGGCGGTTCGACCGGCACCGTGGTGAATGCGGGCCGTGTGGACGTGCTGCGACTGGTCAACGGCATCTGGACGAGCGAAGCCACACTCGTGCAGAACCCTGCGGTCAGCAACGGTCGGATCGGCCGCATCGTGCAGCTCTCGGGCGATCGACTCGCGGTCGGCAGCGGTTCGGCGTGGTCCACGATCTTCGAGCGCACGGGGTCGGTGTGGACTGAGATCACGGCGCTGCCCGCACCGACGACGATCAGCAGCTTCGCCATGCACGGTGATGTGGTGGCGTTCCCAGGGACGTCGCTCGCGGCCTGGAGCGCCACGGCCGATGGGCTGTGGCGCGAGGCCCTGACCGGCCCCGCGACCGGCAGCTGGATCGCCGCGGGTTCGGGCATGATCGCGCTGCCAACCTCGGCCCGGCTGCAGACCTTCGTGCGCGAGGGCAATGCGTGGCGCATGGGCCCCTCGCCCACGCTCTCGCGTGCGCCGGCTGGGGTGGCCATTGGGGGCGCACTGACCGTCGTCGCGCACAGCGACGGTGCATCAATCATGGGCACGGCGCCTGCACCGACCTGTGCTGCTGACCTGACCGGCGATGGTCAAGTCAATGGTGCCGACCTGGGCCTGTTGATCGGCGCGTGGGAGCTCACGCCGCTGGGCGATCTCAATGGCGACGGCATCACCGATGGCGCCGACCTTGGCCTGATGCTGACGGCCTTTGGTGCCTGCGAACCGTGATTCGAGGGAAAGCATGAAACACAGCGGGCCCCGGAATCCGGGGCCCGCGAGGAGTGGCTTGGTCGTCGGCAGTTTGCCGACGCATGATCACCTCATCGATCACTTGAATGCTTCGAAGTCCTTGCCCAGCAGCGCGGCGCCGAACTTGAGCTTCATGACTTCGTCGGTGCCTTCGTAGATGCGGCACACGCGCACATCCTGCAGGTGGCGGAACGGGCGGTAGAGCTCGCTCCAGCCGCGGCCACCGAAGATCTGCACGGCGCGGTCGGCGGCTTCCCAGGCGGCGTTGCTCGCCCAGTACTTGGCCTGCGCCACGAGGAAGTCGGCCTTGCCGAGCAATTCCTTGCTGCCGGGGTTCTCGTCGCTGACCTGCTTGGCGATCGCGGCGCGCTCGATGACAGCGTCCGACGTGGCGCGCATGATCTCGATGCGGGCCAGGTGGTCCTGCACGAGCTGGTGCTTGCCGATCTCCTTGCCGTGCTGGTGGCGCTCCTTGCAGTAGCGGACGCATTCATCAAGAAGGTCCTCGATCGTGCCCAGGCAGCCCGCGGCCACGCTCAGGCGGCCCGAAACGAGCGTGTGCATGGCGATGCGGAAGCCTTCGCCTTCCTTGCCGAGCATGTTCCGGCCATCGACCGGATGATCGTTCATCTGGAACATGGCGGTGTCGCTCGTGTACATGCCGGGCTTCGAGTGCAGCTGCTCCTTCTCGAAGGTGTCACCCGCCGTGTCGACGATGATCGCGCTCATGCGACGGTCGTTGCCGGTTGCGCCCTCGGGGAACGCAAAGACGATGACCGCATCGGCGACTGAGCCGTTCGAGATCAGGTACTTGACCCCGTTCATGATGAGCTTGTCGCCCTCGCGGCGGTAGGTGCAGGTGCCTTCGAGCGGGTTCGAGCCGGCCTCGGGCTCGGTCAGGCCAAACGCCAGCGTGCACTCGCCGCGGCAGCTCTTGGGCAGGTAGCGCTGCTTCTGCTCCTCGGTGCCGTACTTCAGGATCGGGAACTGACCGATCGAGCAGTGGCCGCTGAAGAAGGTGCGAACCCCGGTGCCTTCCTTGTTGATGCGCACGAGCGCGCGCGTGTAGGTCAGGCTGTCGGCGCCGCGGCCGCCGTACTGCTTGGGCATGCTCATGCCGAGAAGGTTGTGCTTCTTCGCAAGGTCGCCAATGGCCGGGTTGAAGCGGCGCTCGAGGTACGCGATCTCCTCGATCGGGCGGATCTCCTGGCAGTAGGCCTCGACATCGGCCTCCAGCTTCGCCTTCTCGGCAGCAGTGAAGGTGGCGTTGGCGGTCGAGGCGGTGGCTTCGGTCATGATGGCTGGGTTCACGAGCTGGTCTCCTTGGAGGGCTCCCAAGTGTAGGCCAGCACTGACCGCACGCCGACGGGGAAACCGCCGCGAACGGATCCGGGGATGTCGATAAGCGGTGCCCGGGGCGCTGTGCCCAGGGCCGCCGCGACTCTGGGCGCCCCACCCGTGGAAACAATGACCGCTGCGACGCAGCGGCCGGCTCAGGGCGCCTTGGCGGGCGCGGCGTCGCCTGCGGGAGCCGGCTCGGGCTCCGACGTGGTCGAGGGCAGCGTCACGGTGAGTTCCGCCGGGTAGATGCCCTTCGGATCGCCGCGCTCGGCGAGCGTGGCCTCCATCACCTTGCGGTTGCGCGTGACGGAGCCGTCGTGCAGCACGGTCGTGGGCGTACGCACGATGACCGGCTGGTCGAGGTCGACCATGCTGTCGTCGAGCCGGATCGTGAGCTCACCGAGGTCGCGCCACGACTCGATCGTGATCGTGTTGGCGGCTCGGCTCGCGACGACGCGGCTGCCTGCCTTCGGCGCCTTGACCTTCAGCCAGTAGAAGCGGTCATGCGTGACATCGTCCTGCAGCCAGACGATCTTCGTCGGGCGATCGACGCGCGTGTGCTTGGACATCCAGACGATCCCCTCGGCATCGGCACGGTCCATCCAGTGGCCCTTGCCCTCGTGCACCTTCACGAAGTGCGGATAGCCACCGGGATCCTTGGCGGCAAGGTCGTCGAGCCGTGTCGACCACTCGCGCGCGATGCCGTTGCGATTGAAGTTGCCGTCGTTGCCGCCCATGTGCAGCGTGAACGCGAGGTTGCGCAGGCCATCGGGCTGCGTCTCGTTGGGATGGCCGGCCATCATGCCCGCGCCAGCGAACCAGTCAGCCATGCGCGGCGCAAGCTGGTAGGTGCCATCGCCGCCGGCGCTGTAGCCCGTGATGTAGACGCGATCAGGATCCACATCGTGCACCAAGATCATGTCGCGGATGAGCTTCGCGAAGAGCGCATCGATGTGGCCCTGATGCCACAGGTTCCACGTGTCGGTCGGTGCACGCGGGGCCACATACACGCCCTCGCCCGCCACGAAGCCCTCGCCCGGCATGTCATAGAGGCGCTTCTGGTTCTCCCACTGCTGGTCGTTGACCTCCTTGGGTGCGCCGCCACCGCCGTGCATGCTGATCCACAGGCTGCGGCCGCCCTCGGGCTTCGCGCCGTGGATCGCGAACCAGATCGGCATCGTGACGCCATCGGCCGTGATCGCGCCGGACTCGAGCTCCGCCTTCGCAGCCTTCGTGTTCTTGGCGGCGTAGGACTTCCACAGCGATCCCTTGAGCTTCTCGGCCGCGGACTTGGTCACGGCCTTGCCGGCGGGGCCCTTGGCTGAACGCTTGGGTTCGTCGCCGATCATGCCGGGCGCAGGCAGGCCGGCGGGCTTGAGCACGAAGCGCGCCGTGGTCGGGTCCTTCGCGGCGGTCATCGACATCGTCGCCTCGCCACCGTTGACCGAGACCATGACGGCAGTTCCCTCGGGCACGAGCACCGAGAAGTGGTCGTTGGCATCGAAGCGTTCGTCCTTGGTCGTGCCGCGACCGAACTCGCGACCCTTCGCATCGCTCACGACGACCGACTCGGCCGTGCGCTGATCGCCGCGAACCGCCGTGACATACACCCGCACCTGCCCCACCGGCACGGCCGTGCCCAGCGAGCGGTAGCGATCCGTCACGTCACGCGCACGCGAGATGGGGCCCGCTGCGTTCCACACCATCGGGAACGCCAGCGGCGATGCCTGCCACGTGACCGCGTAAATGCCATGCTTGGGATCGTCGCTGCGCTGCTCGGCCGCGCGCGCGGTGAACCAGCCCTGGTCGAGCGACTCGCCGGTCGCCTCGGCCGCGCCCGTGAAGCGCCACGCGCTGCCATCCCAGATCTCGACCCAGGAGTGGTTGCCCGAGCCGTCCATCCACATCGGCACCCCCACGAAACGCGCCGGAATCCCGACGCTGCGGCAGGCATCGACGAGCAGGATGCTGAGCCCGGTGCATGACGCGAGGCCGGTCTCCATCGACTCGGAGGGGCTCTGGTTCGCCTTGCGGCGCTTGGTCGAATACTGCACCTTCACGATCGGCCAGAGTCCGCGATTGATCGCGGTGGCTGCAGCAGCGAGTGAGGTGCGATCACCGACGAGCGGTTGGGCGATGGTGCGCAGCCGCTCGCGCCATGCCTCGCGTGATTCATCCACGCTTGCGTAGGGCAGGATGGCGTCACGGAAGATGTCCTCGCTGACCTTCGCGTGCCATGGTGCTGACTGCCACGCATCGAGGGCCTGCTGCGCATCGAGGGCGATGAACCTGCCCTTCACCGAGTGCAGGTCCGCTTCGGGCATATGCGCGATCAGCCACTCAAGATGCGGGCGCAGCGCAGGGCTGGCCTGCGAAAGAGCGGACTCAAGCTCGGCGCGATTGGCGCCGGAACGCTCAAGCGCCTTCGCGCAGCCAGGGGTGACGGACTCCGCAAGCTCGAGGGTTTTCGCCCAGCCGCGGGTGACGATCCCGGCTGGCTCGAGGGCGTGCGCCCAACCGGGCGTGACAGTCCCGGCGCCGACCGATGCATGCGTCGCAACGAAGGAAAGGGCCAGGATCACGCAGCGGGCCATCGAATGCATGCTTGCAGCGTAGCCGCGGCACTCAAGGCCACGATGGCGCATGCACACGGGGTCCGGGCCTGCGCCCGGAGCCACTGCAGGCCAGCCGAGAGCTCACTTCACCCGCGGATAGTCCGTGTAGCCCCGGTGATCGCCACCGTAGAACGTGGCCTGGTCCCATGGGGAAAGCTCCGCACCACGCTGCAGCCGCTCGACGAGATCGGGATTCGAGATGAACGGCTTGCCGAAGACGACCGCATCCGCGACGCCATCCGCAAGTTCGCGCTCGGCGGTCTCGCGGGTGTAGCCGCCACAGACCATGAACGGACCGCCGAACTCATTGCGCATGGCGCGCCAGAGCTCGCGGTGTGGGCTCTCGACGGTCTTCGAGGTGTGATCGTTGATGTGGACGAAGGCCACGCGTCGCGCCGCAAGATTGCGCATCAGCCGCAGCGAGAGCGGTTCCCACTCGGGATCCGGGCGCGGACCGATCCCCTGCCCATGCGGCGAGAGCCGGATGCCCGTACGGTCTGCGCCGATCATCCGCACGACCTCATCGACGACCTGCAGCACGAGACGGCACCGGTTCTCGATCGAGCCACCGAACGCATCATCGCGTGTATTGAGCACGCCATTCATGAACTGTTCGAGCAGGTAGCCGTTGGCAGCGTGGATCTCGACGCCATCGAACCCTGCATCGATGGCTTGTGTCGCTGCATGTCCGTAGGCCTGCGGCACCATCATCAACTCCTTCAATGTCAGTGCACGACACGGGGTGCAGCGCACGCGGCCGGGCTTGCCTTCGGCATCGAGCGCGAAGGTGTGTGCCTCGTGCTCGGTCGCCATGCTGCTCACGGGCACCATGCCTTCGGGAAGGACGCTGGCGTGCGAGACGCGACCTACATTCCAGAGCTGGCAGACGATGCGTCCGCCTGCGGCATGCACCGCATCGGTCACCTGTCGCCACGCGTCGCGCTGGGCCGCAGTGAAAATGCCCGGCGTCCACAGGTAGCCCTTGGCTTGCGGCTCGATCCAGGTGGCTTCGCTGATGATCAGGCCCGCGCTCGCGCGCTGGGCGTAGTACTCGGCCATCAGCGGCGTGGCTAGGTCGCCCGGCTGGGCCGCGCGGCAGCGCGTGAGCGGCGCCATGACGACGCGGTTGGGAAGCCTGAGGCGGCCGACGGGCAGCGGATCGAAGAGCGACGGCATGGGGCGGGAACGCTAACGCACGGTGGCGGCGGGCTCAAGTGAAGGGAGCGTGTCTCGCGTCACATGACTGCGCAGGGAACATCGGCGCGCAGCACGGCGGTGGGCTCGCCACGGCAGTTCCAAGTCGGTGTCATCACTTCGGAGTTGCGCTTGCAGGCTCACGCGGCTTGGCCGCGTCCGTCGCGGGCTCAGGCTCAACCGGCTTTGGCGCGCGTTCCCGCAACTGCACGATCACCGCGAGCTCATCCTGCAGTTCGACCTTGCGCT
>VGXJ01000054.1 GCA_016873375.1 Phycisphaerae bacterium | reverse complement strand
GTCGCGATCACCGCCTCGGCCAACGCCCAGGGCACCACTTGGGCATCATTCCAGAAGCAGACCTCGAGCCGCATGGTGGCAAGCCCCTCGCTCATCGTGAACACGAACCTGGAGCACGATTTCGCCGTCGGCGACTTCGACCGGGACGGCGATCTCGACCTTGCTTGCATGCGCAAGTTCCCCGGCTCGGTCCAGGGCGGCTTCCGCGACATCCTCTTCATGAACGAGAGCGGCGTGCTGGTTGACCGCACAGTCGAGTTCGGCTCGGCGTCGGACGCGGCGGGGTCGCTGGGCATGCTTGACCCTGCCAACGACCGCGACGTCGAGGCCTTCGATGTGGACAACGACGGCTGGCTTGACCTGATCACCGTGACCACCATGAGCGACCAGGTCAGCGCCATGCTCGGCCAGCCGCGCGTGTATCGCAACTTGGGCAACAACGCGCAGGGCCAGTGGCAGGGCTTCCGCTTCGAAGACAACCGCATCCCCACGATGGTCAGCAAGACCGGCGTGGCGGCGAATCCGCGAGCGTGCGATGCCGCGCTGGCTGACTACACCGGCGACGGTTACATCGACATCTACTTCGTCGATTACGACACGCCCGAGACCGTCGGCCAGACGATTTGCTACGACCTGAACTCCGACGGCGACACGGTGGACGCTGGCGAGTGCCAGCAGTCCCCCGCCGAGGACGCTGCCAAGGATTACGACAACCGCCTGCTCATCAACCAGGGTGCCGCGAACCCGGGCTTCTTCACCGATTCAGGCACGACTCGCATGACGGCCGCCCAGCTCGCGAGCGAGTTTGGCAACATGTGCGAGCCGGGCGATTTCAACCAGGACGGGCGCATGGATGTCATGCGCGTGAACACCCTCACCTCCGGCCAGGACGTGGCGGTCTATTACCCCAACGCAGGCGCAACGTCGTGGACCAAGGACGTGGTCTATCCGAATCTGGCTCCCTACGGCCTTGGTGTGGATGACCTCAACGGCGATGGCAAGCTCGACTTCATCGTGGCTGACGACGGCCAGGACCGGTACTGCCTCAACTCCGGCAACGGCTCCGATGGCCTCGCCAACTTCACCACGTTCGTGATCTCCGGCAGCCCCTCGGAGTTCGGCAACTCCATCGCCATTGCCGACCTCAACAACGATGGCCGCAAGGATGTCATCGTGACCGACGTCGACAGCGACCTTGGGCCGTTCTGCCCGACCAGCGGCCGAACGACCAAGTTCTACCGGAACACCGGGGCTGACAGCGCGCTGCTCGTGAACGAAGCTGGCACCGTGCCGGCGGCCGAGCAGACCGGCTGGACTGACGCGGCGCTCTTTGACATCAATGGTGACGGCTGGCGCGACATCGTGTCGGGCACCTGCGGCGGGATCAACGTCTACATGAACGTGCCCCCGATCAACATGAACTGGTCGATCGTGGGCGGCGCACCCGCCACGGTCCCCCCTGGACAGGCGACCACACTGACTGCCAACGCCGCCATCGTCGGCGGTGGTTCCATTGTCTCCGGCAGCGCCAAGCTCTTCACCCGCATCAACAATGGGGCATGGTCTGAGTCAGCACTTCCGAGCGTGTCATCGACGCAGTTCCTGGTGAACCTCCCAGCGCTCGACTGCAGCCAGAGCCTGGATTGGTACATCTCCGCACAGCTCTCAAACACCGGCACTGCAACCTGGACCCTGCCGAGCGGCGGTGCGACGGGTCCGTTCGCGCTCGATCCGGTCTCCGGGACCGAGTTGGTCTACTCGACCGAGTTCGAGGACGGCACCGAAGGCTGGACCGTCGAGAACACCTCCGTCACGTTCGGCGCATGGGAACTTGGTGATCCGATCGGCACCAGCAGCGGCGCCACCCCGGTGCAGCCGGAGCTGGACCACTCGGCAACCGGCGTGAAGTGCTGGTTCACAGGTCAGGGTGGTGCTGGCGGCACCGCAGCCTCGGGTGACCTTGACGGCGGTCCCACCGTGCTGGTCTCGCCGGTCTTCACCATCGGCGGCCAGGACGTGAGCATCTCCTATGCGCGTTGGTTCGCCTGCATTGAACCCACTGCTGCTGAAGTGGACTCGCTGACGGTCGATGTGCGCGTCGATGGCGGTGCGTGGCGCAACCTCGAGACCTTCTCGTCGAACACGGGGTTCTGGACCGTCCGCACCGGCAACCTGAGTGCGGCCTTGGTACCCGGCGACACGATGCAGATCCGCTTCGTCGCTCGCGACAACCCCAACAACTCGTTGACCGAGGCCGCCATCGACTCGATCCGCATCGAGCGAGTGGTGTGCACGCAGGCCCCGGCCTGCACGGGTGACCTCGACGACAATGGCGCGGTCAATGGCGCCGATCTTGGCACGCTGCTTGGCCAGTGGGGCGGCGCGGGCTCGGCCGATTTGGACGGCAACGGCACGATCGACGGTGCTGACCTTGGCGTCATGCTCGGCGCCTGGGGCGCCTGCCCCTGAGCCGAGCGGCACAGTGAATGACCTTGCGGCCCCGGCCTCGCGCCGGGGCCGTTTCTTTGGTGGGTTCAGCGATCCGAGGCGCGGATCACGACCGTCCTGCCAGCGCCGTCGATCACGAGGCGAGAGTCGGCCGCGTTGCTTCCTGCAGGCCACGCAACGGAGATGATGGTCCGCGCCTGGCCTTCGGGAAGGCCGATCGTGAAGGCCGGATCGCACGCGCTCAGGTAACTGCGTGCACCGCTGACGATGGTCGCAGCCGTGGGTGCGGGCTCCACCGCGAACGGTGCCACAGTCACCAGCGCACCGATCCCCTGCGGATTGCCTGGCGGGCCCTCGAGCACGATGCGCAGCCATCGGCCGCGGGCGGGCAGGTCGTTGCGCAGGAGCATCGGTGAGCCGCCGGCCTGGGTCAGGGCCAGGTCAAGGTCGCCGTCGCCATCGATGTCGGCCGTCGCCAGGCCGCGCCCGACGACCGGTCGCGCCAGATCACCGATCATGTCGGCCGACAGCTCACGCAGGAGCGGGCTCGAGGCGCCATGCCCGGCGTTCAGGAAGAGTTGCCCCCGCTGCCGCCAGGCTTGGCTCGGTTGCACCTTCGCGATGCGTTCTTCGATGTGGCCGTTGGCTTGCACAAGATCAGCATCCCCATCGAGGTCCATGTCGGCCATGACGAGTCCAAAGGTCAGGAACGCGCGTGACGCCGGGCCAAGCCCCTCGATGATGGCATCGTCACTGAAGGCCATCGTGGTGCCGCGCTCGACATAGAGCGAGCTCATCTCGTTGGCGAAGTTGCCGATCGCGATCACCCACTGACGCGGACGCAGCCATGCCGTGTCGATGCCCATGGCACCCGTCGAACTGCCGTTGCGATCGAAGGCGATCCCGCTCGACGCACCGACCTCCACGAAGCTTGCCCGACCAGGGGAACCCTCATTGCGGAACAGGAAGTTCGCGACCGTGTCGTTGGCGATGGCCACATCGATGCGTTGGTCACTGTTCCAATCGCCAAGCACCACGCCGAGCGCCTTGCCCATGGGCTTGCCCGTGCTGGCGTTGTCGACGGCAAAGCCGCTGTCGGCCGTGGCATCCACCAGGCCCGCGACGCCATCGTTGCGCAGGTAGGTCAGATCGACGCCCTCGAACCCGGTGGGCGAGCCGTACGCGCGGCCAATCCCGGTCAAGCGGTAGTCCACCGCCAGGTCGATCTCGCGCGACCAGCGCACATAGTTGCAGACGATGACATCGAGGTCGCCATCCTGGTCACCGTCGAACATCGCCGCACTGGTGCCCCAGCGCGATGCCAGCGGAACCTTCAGGCGATCCGTGGCATCCTCAAACCTGGGCGTGCCGCCCGGCTCGGTCCGATTGAGGTACACGGCGTTGCGCCCAACGGTGGTCACGAAGAGATCGATGCGGCCATCGCCATCGAGATCGCCCGTCGCCACGCCCATGCCGTAGCGCGGCCCCTCGAGTCCACTGCCCTTGGTCGCCTCGCGGAACTGGCCGCGGCCGTCGTTGGTCCAGAGCCGCACGCTGTCGTGCACAGCTTCGGGTTCGCTCGCAAATGGCTCGCCCTGCCAGCGGCAACCATCGATGAGCACCAGGTCCTGATCGCCGTCGCCATCGACATCGAGGAAGCCAACGCCGCCGCCCATCGTCTCGGGGAGGAGGCACTCGCCGCGTGCACCCGTCGTGTGCGTGAAGTCGATGCCTGCAGCCTTGGCGATGTCGGTGAAGGGCACCGGGCTGAGCGGCCGTTCGACCGCTCGGCGCACGGCCGGCACGACAGGTGAGGGATCGGCTTCACGAACTGGGTTCGGCTTGCGCGCGAGCAGCCAGACACCGATGCCGAGCACGCCCAGCGCGATGATCGCCGCGAGCGATCCGCGCGCTGCTCGACCGATGCTGCCGTCATCAGGTGGTGGCTCTGTCGCAGGCTCATGCATGGCAGCGTGGAGCGTACGCGCGTGGGCAAGAACGCTTACTCGCCGGAACGCGAGCGGCTGAGCGAGGGTGCCGGTGCCGGATCGGCGATCGAAGCCTCGAAGCGCCCCTGCCGTTGCAGGTCGTAGATCACGATCGGCTCGGCAGCATGGTTCGCCGCCGGGTAGCGCGCGCGGGCTGCCGTGATGGCTGAATCACGAGCGTTGTCATCGAGCTTGTAACGAGCGTGCTCCGCATACGCAGCAGCCGCTCCCGACGCATCGCCAAGTTCCGTCCGGACCTGCCCGAGGACATACCAAGCACTTGGGCTCTCAGGATCGAGCGTGATCGCATCGTGCGCATTGAGTCGGGCACGCTCGAGCAGGGTCGCAGCCCGAGCGGGATCCGAGGATCGCAGTGATCGCGCCCACTCGTACTGCACCTGCGCCAGATCGACCAGCAGGCGGTCGTCGTGACTGAAGTCGAAGCCCCGCTCGATCGCCAGAGGGAACCCGCTGGCCTTGACCGCAGACATGTTCCGCACGGCGGCCTCGAAGTTGCCGTTCTGGCGATCGACCTGTGCGCTGAACCACGCAATCGACCACGGGTACGCGGGCGATGACGCCTGCCCGGCGCGGCCGAGCGCCGACACCGCATCGTCAAGGCGGCCCTCCTTCAGGTAGGCGCGAGCAAGCCCGAGCGCGCCCTCACCACGACCGAATTCCTCGACCTTGCGGAAGGCAGCCTCGGCACCGCGCAGATCGCCCTTCTGGCTGCCACGATTGCCTTGGCGGAAAAGGCCGATCGCGTAGTCGTACCAACGCTGCCACTCGGGGAACGCGGGCGGTGAGGCGCCCGCCTGAGGTGCGGTAGCGACCGACGGACCTTGTGCCGCGACCGCTGGAACTTGTGCGGCTGCTTCGGGCTTCACGGTTGCTGGAGCGGCGGACTCGGTTGGCGATGCTGACGGTGCCGAGGCCAGCGGCAGCGTGACGGAGTCCGTCGCCAGCGTCAGCACGGGCACCGTGTTGGTGCCGCTGCCGGGGTAGACGTAGTGCATGTACGTCGTGTCGAACTTGCGATAGCGAAGCGCCACATCGATCGTGACCGGCGCGGCCAGGTCGCCCGGCAGCGTGAGGCCGAAGTGGGTCACATCGCCGGCCCCGGGCGGGATCTGGTTGTTGTAGAGCGGGACGAAGATGTCCTGTGGATTGCGGCGATCGATCCGCTTCCCCGAGCGGTCGAGCATGAAGACGTTGAAGAACTTGCTCCACGGATCGACGGCTCGCTCGCCATCGATGCCCCCGCTCCGCCCGATGATCCGATCGCCCGAACGCACCGTGACATCGAGCCAGACCTCGTTGCTGTCGGCGGTGCCCTGCGTGAACTCGTGGCCAAGCTTGAGCGTGCGCGTGACGACCTCGACGACGAGCGGCTCGCCGGGCGAGACGACCGGGAGCATGGGATCGAGCGGCGCCTCGAGCGGGGCATCGATGTCGTTGCCGCGGCGGATGCCGAAGAGGTCCACGCGCATGGTGCCCTCGAGGAACGCCTCGCACTCGGCCTGCACTGTCTCAGCACCCACAAGGCCCGACAGCAGCGGCGTGGCCGGGTTGGCACTCGCGAAGCCGTGGTCGAGGATCGCCAGCCGCCCGTCGCGAAGCTTGGCGCCGAAGTCATCGCTCGGTCGCGCAGGCATGTGGCAGCCATTGCAGTTCGACTCCGCCTTGGCCGGGTAGTACCAACTCTCGACGCCATGGCCGCTCACGCCCGAGAGCCGGAAGGAGTCGTAGTGATTCTGGCCGCGCAACCAGCGGTAGTCGTTCACGGCCTCGGGCAGGTTGACCTTGTGGCAGGTCCCGCAGAATTCCGTGCTCTGGTGCACGGCCGGCTTGAGGAAGGTCTGCTTGTGGAACGCGGGCTTGGCCTTGATGAGCTGGCGATTGACCCACTTCAAGAATGGATTCTCGCTGAAGGCAAATGGGTAGTGCTGCGACTCCTCGATGGTGTAATCGGCGTTGCCGCGCGGCGAATTCACGGCGACGATCGAGTGGCACGCCGTGCAGGTGATGCTCGCGGCGCCCAGTGGATCCTTCGAGACGTCGTAGTCCGGATCATCGAAGCGCGCGTGCTCGAAGGCGCCCGAGAAGAAGGGCACCGGATCGTGGCAGCCTGCGCAGAAGCGCGCGTCCTGCACGGAACCCTCTCGCGCGTGAGCCTCACGGCGGGTCTCGCGCACGCTGAAGGCGTACATCGGGTTGTTGAAGCTGCTGGCCGCGTGGACTGAGTGGGCCCACGAGTCGTAGGTGTCCTGATGGCACTCGAGGCAGTACTCGTTCATCATCAGGCTGTCGGCGGAGATGAAACCGCCGGAGGCCGTGCGAGCAAGGCTGGGCTCGAAGTAGTCGGCATTGCGCGGGCCGATCGTGGACCACGGTCGCGCATCGGCGCCATGCAGCGCGACCATGGCCATGGCGAAGGCCGCGGCGACGGCACCCCAGCGCGCGCCGACCTGCCACCTGATGCGCCGGCCCGCGAGCCGATGGAGCACATACAGCCAGATCGCAGCGACCGGCAGCACCACATGCAGCCAGTAGACGATGCGCCGCGAGTCGGGGCTTCGAAGCCCGACATCTCGCCCTCCGACCTCCACATTCGTGAGCAGGAACCCCGTGACCAGCACGCCGACGGAGGCCCACAACAGGATCCACCCCGCACGGACGGCACTGCGGTTGGGCCGGTCATGCGTGTTGCGCAGGTGGACGGCCGCGAACACGATGAAGGGCAGCGTGAACGCAAGACCCAAAAGCAGATGGCCACCGAACATCCACTGGTAGAACTGATTCTGCAGCGACTGGCCCGACGCCCACTCCGCCACCGTGATGCCCGACAGATAGACGCTGTTGACGACCAGGATCGCAAAGAGCCCAAGCACGACCGACAGGACGCGCGCCAAGCGCGGTGGAACTGGCTGCTTGAGCGATTTTTCGCCGGGACCGGCCATGGCACAAAGTCTAGGTGCGCCGTCCTCGATCGGCGCATCAGGATATGACCAGCAGGTTGAAGTTGGAAGCTGCCGGCTGGCGAGCCCCTGCGGCAGAGCGTGGAGCGGGTGCCTTGTGGTCCTCAGCGCCCGCCTTGGAGACGCGTGTTGAAGCGCTCATCCAAGGCTTGCGCGGTCGGCGAGCGGACCGAGCCCCGCATGGGCTGCGGATCAAGCGTCTCGCCATCCTTGGTGAAGAGGTCCATGTCCTTGCACCAGCCATCCAGTTCGAGCACCCAGCAGCGAACGCGATCGGCCCGTTCCGGGGGCGCCTCGAAGGCCAGCTGCAGTTCCTCGCCGCCGGCGATGATCGCGCAGGCATCGTCCTGCGTGGCCGTGAGCGGCAGGCATTCTCCCAGTGCGGTGTACTGCCCCACCTGCACGCGGCAGTCCCACAGGGGCAACGCGCGGGCATCGTCGTAGTGCGGCAGGAATTGCGGTCCGGTGGAGCGGCGCGCGTACCCGCGACGGACGACCACCGAGGAGCGTGGGTTGCACGCCATCGGACTGACCGGGGCTGGCTGGGACTCGATGACGGCCATCCGATCCCAGTAGATCTGGTGATTGGTCGACAGCCGCAGCGCAGTGGTCCCTGCGGGCAACTCGGGCAACGGCAGCATCGCGCGGCGTGGCATGCCGGCGGGATAGCCGAACTGCTCGGCGACCATGACCCACGCTCCATCTGCGCCGCGGGCTTCGAGCGACGGTGCGCGGAAGGCTGCACCCGCCTGCCACGCCGCGAACATCGTCTGGCAGTACGGGTACTCGACCCACCCATCCATGACAAGCCAGGCATCCTTGAGGGAGGCCAGATCAAGACCGAACTCAAGCTCGAACGAATGATCTGCCGTCAAGCGTCCAATCAGACGATGGTCGATCGGACCAGGATCAAGCGCAACGCGATCGGCACGGGTCACGGCCTCAAGCGCTGTCTGCGTGCGCGTGGCGTCGACTCCACCCTGTGCGCGATCGGATGCCGCCTTCCCACCGTGACGGTTCATCACTGCCTTCGGGAGGTGTTCCGTCCGCCAGAAGATCGGTGCGCCCGTCGGCTGCGGTCCGTTGATCCCCATGCGTTCATCGACTGCCATGGACCAGCCAGCGGGAAGGTCGTAGGCCAGCAGCCGAGCGCCATCGATCCAGCAGGCCTCTTCCATGGGTTCGGCGAGCTTGAGGCGATAGACGCCACGGTCTGCAACCAGCGAACCTGGTCCAAGCAGGACATGCTCCCACGGCCGCGGCGGCGCGTAGACGCCGGGCTCGATGAGATAGCCAAGTCCGCCCACGCCAAGGCAATCCGTGAGGAAGGCATGCTCGCGACCATTCCAGCCAAAGATCACGGGACAACTGCTGATCTGTCGCTGTGTTTCCACCAGCGTGCGTCGCGAGCCGGCCATGATCCAGAGCTCGCTCTGGGTCACGCCGTCGCTCCAGTCGATGGCAAGTGCATCCACATGCGGCGCCGGGCCAAGGCCGATCGAGACTGGCTGCAGGCTCTGACTAGGGCCAGAACCGATGCGCCAGGTCGTGGTGCT
>VGXJ01000053.1 GCA_016873375.1 Phycisphaerae bacterium | reverse complement strand
CGTGGCTGAAGCGTCGGGGAAAGAATGTCATGCTGGCTGCATGCGACCTTCAGCGTCCGGCTGCGGTCGAGCAACTCCGCGTGGTGGCCGAGGGCGTGCAGGGCGCATCCGGCGGCGCGCGATGCGCGTACTACGGCGAGCCCGAGCGGTGCGCTGAGTATGGCAAGGCCGTCGGTGTGGCCGTTCAGGTCGCCCAGCGCGCACTCAAGGCCGCTCGCGAAGGCGGCTACGACGTCCTCATCATCGACACTGCCGGTCGGCTCCATGTGAACGATGAGCTCATGCGCGAACTCGAATCGGTGGATCGCGCAGTGGGTGCCCACGAAAAGTTGCTGGTGATCGACGCGATGACGGGCCAGGACGCGCTCGCCAGCGCCAAGGCGTTCCACGCGCGCCTCGCTGTCGATGGCCTCATCCTGACCAAGTTCGACTCCGACACGCGTGGCGGCGCGGCGCTCACCGCGCGCAAGGTCACCGGCGCCCCGATCAAGTTCATCGGCACTGGCGAGAAGCTCGATGCGCTTGATGAGTTCAGTCCGGAACGCATCGCCGGCCGCATCCTCGGCATGGGCGATGTCGTCTCGCTGGTCGAGAAGGCTCAGCAGGAAGTGAGCGAGGAGGAAGCCCAGCGCCTGAGCGACCGCATGGCCAAGGGCGAGTTCTCGCTCGATGACTTCCTCTCGCAGCTCAAGACCATCCGTCGCATGGGCCCGCTCAAGCAGATCCTCGGCCTTCTGCCGGGCGTGGGCAGCGCGCTCAAGGGCATCGACATCGACGACACGCAGCTCAATCGGCTCGAGGGCATGGTCAACAGCATGACCCGCCGCGAGCGCAACGACCTTGCGGTACTCAATCCGAGCCGCACGCGGCGCATCGCCAAGGGCAGCGGCTCGAAGCCCGAGGACATCTCGCGGCTGACCAAGCAGTTCGAGGGCATGCAGAAGATGATGAAGCAGATGGCCGGCATGGGATCGCTCGGGCGCATGCAGGCGATGAAGCAGATGGGATCGATGCAGCCAGGCATGGGCGGCATGCCCGGCTTCAATCCGCTCGCTCGCGGCTCGACGAAGACCGTGAGCCCGAAGGATCGCTTCCGCAAGGCGAAGAAGCGCTGACCTTTCGCCGCGAGCTGCCCAGTCCCCGGGTCCGTCGACGCCGCGAGCCCCGTCAAGACCGCTCAGCGATCGTCCAGCGGCAGTGGATCGCTGACGGTTCCGGCGGCCCACGCCCGGATGCGCGGCAGCGCAACCTCCTTGATCAGGATCTTGGCGCAGGCAGCGAGTGGGATGGCCAGAAGCATGCCGTACACCCCCGCCACGCTGCCACCCGCGAGGATGGCAACGAAGACCGTGACCGGATCGAGGTTCGTGGCCCGCCCCGCGATGATCGGGGTGAGCACATTGCCTTCGAGGGCCTGCACCGAGGCGAAGACGATTGTGGGGCCGAGCACGACCCACAGCATGCTCATGCGCTCGGCCTCGGGCAGCTGCAGCTGGGCCACCGCCAGCATGGGCACGACCAGCAGCAGCACCACGCCGCTCAGGTACGGCACCACCGCGAGCAACCCAGCGGCGACACCGAGGGTCAGGGCGTATGGCACGCCGCAGAGCGCCCAGCCGACCGTGAAGAGCACCGCCATGATCGCTGCGATCACGATGCGTCCGCGGACGAAGCCAGCGACAGCCGCGTCCATCTGCTTGGTCAGGCGATGCACCTCGCCCTTCGCACCATCAGGAATGAGCGAGTCGAGAAAGCCGACGATGTCCGGGAAGTGCACGCTGAAGAAGTAAAAGTAGAACGGAACGAGCGCCGCGGCGAACAGCAGGCTCAGCACGCCGAAGACGAACCCTGCGATGTCGCCGCTGCGAGCTCCGAGGAATGCCAGCCCCACATCCCAGATCGAGCGCGACGCGGCACGAGCGGTTGGTTCGTTCGTCGCAGGTTCGTTCGTCGCGGGTTCGGTCGGTCCAGCGCTCGGCTCGCTCATGGACTCCTTGCCCGCGAGCCGATCGCCGTTGAGGTCGATGTCGGTGGCTGACTCGATCCAGACGATCCAGTCCGTGACCTCCTTGCGGAAGGCCTCGGGCAGCTGTGCCTGGAACTCGCCAATCGACTTCTTGAGTGCACCTGACTGGACCTTGTTGACGATGGCCTCGCTTTGGCGGATGACCGAGGGAATCAGCACGAAGGTGCCGCTGGCTGCACCAAGCACGATCGCACCGGTCACGCCGCCGACGACTGCAGCTCGGCTCACCCGGAATCGCGTGCTGATCCAGCGCACGAGCGGCTCGACGAGATAGGCCAGCCCCAAGGCCACGATCAGCGGAATCGTGATGTATCGAAGCGCGTAGCCCGCCCACACGATGGAGAACACGATCCCGACCAGCAGGAGATCACGGACTGGCTGGATGTGCCACAGGTGACGGCGCGTCCAATCGGTGTCATTCGGTTGGGGTTCGTCCGGCATGGAGCGTGATCCTCTGCGCGACATGCGCGTGGTGGAAGGTCTCGTCGAAGTCGAATACGGAGCGGAAGTCGTCGAGCGAATCCTGCGGCGTCTTGCTCATCAGCCCACACTCGATCAAGCCGAAGACGATCTTGCCGAAGTCATCGGTCCGGTGGATGTTCCAGCTCTCCAGTACCGACTGCGCCATGAGTCCGTACTGCTGGATGGCCAGTTCGGCGAGGCCCAAGCAGAGTTGCTGTCCGGTCACATGCCCCCCGCCAGTGCCCCCGGCATGGGCCGCATGGATCTGGGCGGCGGTGGCGGAAAGCCCCCGCTGCACGAACTCAAAGGCCTCTCGCGGGTAGGCTCCTGCGGCCGCTTGGAGCTGATTCAGGTCGAGTTCCACGGGTTTTGGCGGAGGCATGGCCGGAAAGTAGCAAAATCCTTCGGATTACGGCCCACTTCCGGCGGGGCATGGTTATATTGCCTCGAATAACTCGGGCAGGACGCCCGAGGGGAGATATGTCCATGAACGCACTGGCAGCGCATCGCATCGTATTCGGCGGAAGCCTGGTCACCTTGGCCCTCGGCTTCGCCGGATGTGTCCCGCAAGAGAAGTATGACGCCGCGGTCACCGCAGCGCGGAGCTACGAGCAACAGCTCGGATCGACCCGCGACGAGCTGAGCACGTCGCGCGCGAACGAGGATCGACTTCGCTCGCAGATCTCGCAGGCTCGCGCCGACCTGGAGTCGATGCAGGGTCTGAGCGACGGCAGCAAGGTCGACCTCGAGAAGCTGCGCGATGCCTACGACGCGCTGAGCAAGCAGGTCGCCGGCATGGATACCGGAGGTCCGCTCCCCGAAAACATCAACATCCTTCTCGCGTCGCTCGCGGAGCAGTATCCCGACATGCTGCAGTTCGACGCCAAGACCGGCATGCTGCGGTTCCTCTCCGATGTCACCTTCGACAGCGGATCCGCTCGCGTGAAGGACTCGGCTCGTGAAGTGCTGCGTCGATTCGCGGCGATCCTCAACAATCCGGAACTCGCTGCGTTCGAGACCGTGGTCACTGGCCACACCGACAATGTGCGTATCGGCAAGCCTGAAACGCTGAAGAACCATCCGACCAACACCCACTTGTCAGCACACCGTGCGATCTCCGTTCGCGACCTGCTCGTGGGTGACGGTGTTGCCGCCAACCGCGTCGAGGTGGCTGGCTGGGGTGAGTACCGCCCGATCGTCGAGAACGGCCCGCGCGGTGCTGCCCAGAACCGTCGCGTTGAAGTGTTCATCCGTCCGATGACCTACGACACCACCACCGGATCGTGGGGCGGCACCACCGGCGGGACAGCACCAACGGCCACGCCGCGCACTACCCCCGAAAAGGATGCAACGGCTCCTGCCCCGGCACCGGTCATCACGCGTCCGTCCCCCGAGAAGGATCCGAACTGACAGGCGCCCTCGGGCTGGCGCTTGTCGGTCCCGTGATCGCCCTAGTCAGTCTTCCCGACACCCCAATGTGCTCGTTCCAGCGGACTCCCTCGGGAGTCCGCTGTTCGTTTGGGGGCTATGGCGGCTCTGGGCGTTGGGGGTGCGCGTCGCATCGTCCATTCGGATTCTGCAAGGGCTGCGCGAATCCGGACATCGCGATTTTGCCCCGAGGCTCGATTGGGCTACTGTTGGATCCCCAGAGGAGCCTCCGCATTATGAACCATCGCTTCACCGTTGCCACCCTGGCCCTGTGCCTCGCGCCGGCCGCATTGGCGCAGAATGTCGTGCTGAGCGAGATCCGCGTCGATGAGCCAGGCTTTGACCTCAGCGAGTATGTCGAACTTGCTGGTGCCGCCGGCACCAACCTCAACGGCCTCTCGGTCATCGCGATTGGCGATGGTGATGCTGGATCGCCCAACGGCGTCGTAGAGTCGGTCATCGCACTGAGCGGATCGATCGGTGCTTCGGGCTTCTTCCTCGTTGCCGAGGCGACTTTTTCTTTTGCGGCAACCCCAGACCTCTACGCCGACTTCGAACTGGAGTCCAGCGACAACACCACGTTCCTGCTCGTGAGCGGCTTCACCGGCGGTGTGGGCACGGACCTCGACACGAACGATGACGGCACGCTCGACTCGAACCCGTGGACGGCGGTCCTCTCGAGCGTTGCGTTCGTGCGCAATGCTTCGCCGGACGGCGTGACCGACGAGTTCTTCTACTCAGCGACCACCGTCGGCCCGGCGGCTGGCGACTCGCCAGCCCACGCTTATCGGTGCGCCGATTCGGCCGCCTGGAAGGCTGGCTCCCTTGATCCAGCAAACTCAAACGACACCCCCGGCGCTGCGAATCCCGCCTGCGGCAGTACCGTCGCGCTTGCCTTCAGCGAGCTTCGCACGAAGCAGCTCGGCCCCGACAACGACGAGTACGTCGAATTCGTCGGCACGCCCGGTGCGTCGCTCGCGGGTTTGACCTATGTGGTCATCGGCGACCGCGCTGCGTCTGGCACCACCCCAGCCGACTACGTCGGCCATGTCGAAATGGCCCTTGCGCTCGATGGCGCCGTGGTTCCTGCCGACGGGCGTATTGTGATCGCCGAACCGACGGTCACCTTCCCGCTGCTCGTCGACTGGGTCACCCCGCCAGACGGGCTGCTGTTCGAGGACAACAACACATCTCGTACCCACTTGGTCGTCAGCGGCTGGATCGGTCAAGTCAACACCGATCTCGACACCAACAACGACGGTACCCTCGACAACTTGCCGTGGTCCGGCGTGGTCGCCAGCCTTGGTGTCCGCGGCCCCTTCGGGACCGACCATGTGTACTCCTCCAATGTCGTCCCGGTTGATGCGACCTCTACCGGCAACTACACGGCGGCTCATGCTTACGCCTGCTCGCCCAAGGACACCTGGACCGTCGGCGCCTTCACCTTCTACACCGGCGGCGGAGACACCCCTGGTGCCGTCAACCGTGCCTGCTCGGCTGGTCCGGTGCTCGAGTGCGGCGAGTCGATCGCCGGCGCGTGCAACGAGGCGCATGCGAACGCATTCTGCAGCGACACCAACTGCTGCTATGCGGTGTGCACGCTCGATGCGTCCTGCTGCAACGAGGCATGGGATGCAGCGTGCGTCAACCAGGCCGCGACGAGCTGCGCCGCTGCCACCGCAAGCTGCGAGTTCGTGGATGTCCGCCTGAACGAGGTCCGCATCGACATGCCCGGCGCGGATACCCTCGAGTTTGTCGAAATCGCGGGTACACCGGGTCTGTCCGTCGACGATGTGACCCTGATCATCATCGGTGATGGGGCCACCGCCGCCGGCAGTGGCGTGGTGGAGCGCGTTCGTGCGCTGACGGGCGCGGTCATCCGCCCTAATGGCATTTTGCTGATCGGCAACCCGGCCACGAACCCCGATGTCGGCAATGGTGCCGGCACGGGCGGAGCCAACCTGACGCAGGACTGGATCGAGAACAACGACAACATCACGATCATGATCGTCCGTGGCTTCACGGGCGCCTTGAACGCCGATCTGGACACCAACGACGACGGCAACTTCGACTCGGCACCGTGGGTCGAGGTGATCGACAGCATCGCCCTGATCAAGAGTCCCACGACTCCCCCGATCGGGACCGAGTTCGCCTACGGCCCCAACCGCATCGGGCCGGACGGCGCGTTCGTGCCCGGCCATGTGTGGCGCTGCCAGGACACGGGCTGTTGGAACATCGGTCTCTTTGATGTCACACAGAATCAGGCTGCAGGCAACGAGACCCCCGGCCTCCCCAATGTCGTGTGCGATGCGTCGGACTGCCTCGGCGACTTCAACGACGACGGCGTGCGCGACGGTGCCGACCTGGGTGCGCTGCTCGCCGGCTGGGGCACCTCAAGCGGTGACGTGAACGACGACGGCATCACCGATGGTGCCGACCTCGGCGCGTTCCTCGCGGTCTTCGGCCAGCCCTGCGAGTGACACGCCGCTGATTCCTGCTCGTCTTCGCGGGTGCCCGGTCCATCCGGGGGACCGCCTTTTCCCTTGAGCCGGGCCGTTCGGCAAGGCGGAATCCGCACCGAGCGATGTCGATCCCTGTCGGGGTACCCTCTCCGCATGCCCGTCATCCGCGCAGTCTCCAAGGTCGGCTCGACCACCTACGACGCCGTCGCGGGCTTCGGTGACTTCATGCAGTTCTTCCTCGCCGCCGTGCAGCGATTGATCGCCCACCCGGCGCGTTGCCTGCGACCGAGCCTCATCTTCCCGCAGCTTTATTCCGTTGGAGTGATGTCGATCCCCGTGGTGGGCATCACGGGTGCGTTCATCGGCATGATCCTCGCGCTCGAGGGCTTCGACCAGTTCCAGGCGATCGGTCAGGAAGACCGCATCGGTGGCGTGATCGTGGTCAGCGTCTGCAAGCAGATCGGGCCGGTCCTTAGCGCGGTCATGGTGGCAGGTCGCGTCGGCGGTGCGCTCAGCGCGGAGCTCGGCACCATGCGCATCACCGAGCAGCTCGATGCGATGCGCGCGATGGATGCCGATCCCATCCGGATCCTGGTCGTGCCTCGCATCGTCGCCTGCGTCATCATGACGCCGATCCTCACGATCTTCAGCGATGCGCTCGGCACCGCTGGCGCCTGGCTCGTCACCGTCCGCATTTTCGGCGTGGCCGATGCGGAGTTCTGGCACTATGTGCAGCAGATCGTCTACCTGCTCGACCCGATCAATGGCCTGGTCAAGGCCACCGTCTTCGGACTCTGCATCGGCGCGATCGCCTGCTACCGAGGCTTCACGTGCCAGCCCGGCGCCGCTGGCGTGGGGCACGCCGCAACGAGCTCCTTCGTCACGAGCTTCATCGCGATCATCGCGGCGAACCTGGTGCTCGCTGAGTTCCTCAACACCATGTTCATCATCCTCGTGCCCGACGCACCAAGCGTCTTCGGCTGACGCCATGCACCAACGCTCGTCCGTAACGATGGATGCCCTTTGGATCGATCGCCGGGGCTTTCTCGGGGCTGCCCTCGCGACCACCCTGCCTTGGCCCGCGCGCGTGCAGTCGCCGCCCCCTGCGCCGGGCGTGAGCGACCTGGCCGGCCGACCGCCGAATCCGCCCGCATGGCGCGTCGATCCCTGGCTTTACGACATGACCTTCCGGGTGCAGGTGCTCGGGATCCCCGCCGCCCGGGAGGGTGAGGTCGCCAGCAACACCGAGACGATGCGCCTGAAGACCAATCGCTTGATGCTCTCGATGTCCACGCTCGACACCTGGTCGCGCGTGGATCCGTCCAGCCTGCGTGCGACCGCCACGCTGACCGGGGGGCCGCGCCGATCGATCCCCGTCTCGATGGCCGATTCGCTTGGCGGCACGCGCCTGGTCACGCTCGACACCGGTGCCGTCAGTTGCCAGTCGATCCAGTGGGAGCTGCAGTGGCGCGTGCAGGTCTGGTCGAGCCTGCTGGACGAGGACCAGGCACAGCGCGTGACATGGCCGCGGTCATGGCCATCGGAGGTCGAACCGTGGCTGCGGCCATCGGTCGCGATCGAGAGCGACGATCCTCGCTTTGCAAAGCATGTGCAGTCGGTCTCGGGCGGCAAGCTCAAGGATGTCCCGATCTGGCTGGCCACCAAGGACCTCGTGCGGCACACGGTGCTCTCGTTCCGGGGCATGGACAGCTTCGGCAACATCACCGACATGACCGCCACCCGGGGATTTCAACTCCAGGGTGCGGCGAGCGCGATGGAATCGCGCAAGGGCTCGGTGTACGACCTGTGCGCGGCGTGCGTCGCCACACTGCGCGCAGCAGGGATCCCGGCACGACCGGTGCTCGGCATGATCGAGGCTCCCCAGGGGACCAATACCGGGGGGTTGCCGCAGTTCAGGCTCGGTTGCTGGGCCGAGGCGTATCTGCCGGGTATGGGCTGGATGCCCTTCGATCCTGACCGGCTCTTCGTCAACGGCGCGAAGTCGCTCGATGTGCTCAAGCCGTGGGATCGCTTCGGCACGTGGGCATACCTCAACTACCGCGCACCCATCTCGCATGACTTCCTGCCCTCGATGCAGCCTCAGCCGCCCGTGCAGTACCCGGGCATGTGGGGTTGGATCCGCGCCGGTGGCATCGATCCGAGTTGCCAGCTCACGGACTACCTCACGTGCGTGATGGTGGACCGCGGGGTCGGGCAGTGGGATCCGGGACCGGCGCCGCACATCCCGCCTGCGTACCTGTTGCGAGGGCCGAAGCCGCGCAACTGAATCCGTGTGGCCCCAAGGCAACGCGTGCCAGCGCCTGATCACAAGCACGCAGTTCGCGCTCTCAGCATGCGCCGGCAGCACGCACCTGCAGCCTGCACCCCCCAGCGTGCTGCCGCAACGTGCTCAATGGAAGTCGCGTGAGTGCGTGGTGATCGGTCCGTGCTCGGTGCGTGCGCCGTCGATCCCCTGCACGCTGCGCGCCACAAGATGCGAAACACCATCGCGGCGTTCGATCCGGCCGCGCACGATGACCGCTGAACTTGCACGGATCGCACGGCGGAAGCGATCATGGACCTCTGGCCGAACGATCACATTGGCGG
>VGXJ01000052.1 GCA_016873375.1 Phycisphaerae bacterium | reverse complement strand
CACGCTCGAAGTCGACCATGCGGTGCTGCTTGACCAAGTCAAGGTGCCCGTGCGGCGTGAAGCCCTTGTTTGCGGCGAACGGTCGCGATGCATCGAACCCCGCGGGATTCCAGCGGCGGATCTCGACGTTGTCTTCGCTGCCCTTGCCCTTGGGCACATCGTGCGCGGGCGGTTGCGGGATCGTGAGGAGCACGGTGTGCCAGTCGGGCTCGATCCGCTGCAGTTCCGACTCAAGCACCGCGACTTGGTTCTTGAGCGCCAGCGGCTTGGCCTCGAGTTCGCGCAGTTCCGCCTCGAGCCGCACACGGTCGGCGTCGGCGGCCGACTTCAGTGCGCCCTTGGCCTTGCCGATTTGCGGCCCGATCTCCTTGCTGATGCGGTTCTGCTCGGCGCGCTTGCCCTCGAGCTCGGTCAGGATGCGACGGCGCGCATCGTCGAGCGCGATCAGCCGGTCGAACTCGCAGTGCATGCCCTTGTCGCGGGCTCCGGCACGGAAGCGCTCGGGGTCGTCACGGAAGGCCTTGATGTCGATCATGGTCGCGCGGAGTGTACGGACTCCGCGCAGCCCGTCCGCTCAGCCCCGGTAGTCAGGCGGTGCCGCCCAGCGCAGCTTCTGCGAGAGCGTGTTCAGGTACGAGCAATCCGGATTGGCGATCAGCCGCGCCATGTGGTGATGACGGCTGACCACGACCGTGTCGCCGACCTTCAGGCTCTCGACCGGGATGCCGTCGCAGAGCAGCGACGTGCCGGGATTGGCTCGCAAGATGTCGAGCCGGACATCGGTATGGCTGGGCACCACCACCGGACGGAACGCCAGGCTGTGCGCAGCTTCCGGCGTCACGATGAGCACTTCGGTGTCAGGGTGAACGACCGGTCCGCCGGCGCTGGCGTTGTAGGCCGTGCTGCCCACGGGCGTGCTCACGATGCAGCCGTCGCCATCGATCACCGGGCCATCCTCGCCGTTCAGGCCCAGGCGCAGCTCGATCATGTGGTAGGGCGGGCCGGCGGTCACCACCGCATCGTTCATGGCCACGTGCGAGGCGCTCAGCGAACCGTCGCGCGACACCACGCGCACTTCAAGCAGCATGCGGTGCCGCACGAGTGGGCTCGGTCCGAAGATGCTCGGTGCGTGGACCTCAAGCGACGCGAGGTCGAACTCCGCGAGGAACCCCAGCCGGCCGTTGTTCACGCCCACGACGGGCACGCCTGTGCCCGCAAGACGGCGGCACTGCGCGATCAGCGTGCCATCGCCACCCACGCTCACGAGCCGATCGAAGCCCACGCGCGGATCGTGCGGTGCATCGACCGCGAATTCCGCCACGACATCGGCGTGGCGCGCCACGATCGCACGGACCTCGTCGATCATGGTGGGCCGACCGTCTCGGGTGCGGCCGACGGCAATGGCTGCGCGTGATCGCATCATGACACCAGTCCCTTCGTGAGCCGCATGAAGGCCGTCTCCAGGTCGGGCCGCTCCTCGGTGAAGCGGCGCACGCGGAATCCCTGCGCGATCAGGCGATTGGGCAGGTCGCTCAGCACGGTGCCTGCAGCCGAATCAAGGTGCACCTCGATCCGCACGAGCGCGTCCTCGCGCTGCAGGTCGACCTTGGTCACGCCCGGCACCTTGGCAAGCAGGCTGGCGGCATCCTTGTGGCGCTCGTCGACGACCACATGCACCACATGGCCGACCGCGGTCTTCGACATGATGTCGGCCATCGGGCCGCTGTAGACGAGCTTGCCCTGCTCGACGATGCCCACGTGCGTGCACAGCTCGGCCAGTTCGAACAGGATGTGGCTCGAGATGATGATGGTCTTGCCCATCGCGCGCAGCTCCTTCAGGAGTTCACGCATCTCGATGCGCGCGCGAGGGTCGAGTCCGCTCGATGGCTCGTCCAGCAGCAGGACCTTGGGGTCATGCAGGAGCACGCGCGCAACCGAGAGCCGCTGCTGCATCCCGCGCGAGAGCCCGTTCACTTCCGCGAGGGTCTTGCCCGTCAGGTCGGTGAGCTCGAGCACATCCGATACGGACTTGCGGCGCGCATCGCCGTGGATCCCGTAGCAGCTGGCGAAGAACTCGAGGTACTCCTGCACCAGCATGTCGTCGTATGCACCCATGAAGTCAGGCACGTAGCCAATGACCGGCCTGATCAGCGCGTTCTGGTAGCCCACCGTCTTGCCGTCGATGCGCGCCTCGCCCCAGCTGGGCTTCAGCAGCGTGGCCAGGATCTTGATGGTGGTTGTCTTGCCCGCGCCGTTGGGACCGATGAAGCCGAAGCAGGATCCCTGCTCGATCTTCAGGTTGAGGTTGTCCAGGGCCGTCAGTTCCCCGTACTTCTTCGTCAGGTTGACGGTCTCGATCATCGCCATGGCTGCAGGGATCGTAGCAGCGGCGCCTCAGCGGACCATCGTTGCCGGCACGAGTGCGTCGACCTGCGGCAGGGGGAAGATCACGCGCACGAGCGTCGTGCCCGACATCGGCACGGGTTCGCCATCGATGGAAAGCGGAACCGGGCTGCCATCGAGGGTCACGGCGTCGGGCTCGACGGTGAGATACCCCATCACGATCACGCACGGCCGCGAGCACCACGCGCCAAGATCGAGCGCATGGCCCGCCACGCGCTGCACCGCCACTTCGTTCTCGGTGGGGCCGCGCGCGGCTGCTGCAGCGGCCCACCAGCGTGGGTTGGGCAGCATGCCGTAGAGGCTCATCATCGTGAGATGGTCGCGCGCGATCTTGTCGCTGAGTGCGCCGCTCGTCGACAGTGGCGCGAACGCCTGGCGCAGGGGCGAGATCAGCCCCGCATCCAGGAACGTGTCCAGGCCCAGCACGCCCGGATCGACCGGGTCGATCACCGGCAGCGAACGATCCTGCCGACCTTGGACGGGCGGATAGAGCACATTCGCCAGTTCGAGCTCAGTCCCCGGGGCCCAGGGTGTTGCGAGCCGCGCAGCGAGCACCATGCTGGGCATCGCGTCGCTCGGTGCCACGGGCACGGCCTTGGTCGCTGCCGTCGCGCGATCGTTGAAGCGGGGCGGTGCAGGCCGGAACGGTGTGACGTGCAGCACCAAGACATCGGTGAGTGCAGCAGGCAAGCCGTGCTTGAGCTTGCCGGTGAGGTAACTCGCCGGGCCTGCGTCAGCTGAGCGTGTGGCGTTCGCGGTCTGCTGCAGCGGCGGGCCGCTCACCGCAGGCAAGCCGCGCCACGCTGACGGCAGATCGCCGCTCCATGAACCCGTCACCATCGCGGCCGTGGCGCGTGCGGGAAGCGTGAGTGCGCTCGAGCGCGACGCCTGCACCGTGTATCGGGTCGCGTCGGGGAACTCCCCGTTGTCACCGTCGGGCGAGAAGGGACGCAGCATCCCCTGGCTTTCCGGCAGCGCGACCTCGGCTGTGCCGTAGTTGGGCAAGAAGGCGCTCGCCCAAGTGTGCGCGCGGATCGCCGGCTGCGTTCCGGGCAGGGCACCTGGCGCCACCACGGCGTCGAGCACCGTCAAGTGCTGCGCGCGGGCATCGGCCTGACGGAGCACGGCGCCCGCGAGCCACGCGACCGTGCCGAAGGCACCTGCGATCACCACGAACGCCAGCCAGCTCCAGCGTTCCTGCTTGCGGTGACGCAGCACGTAGAACGACACCGGCCCGGCGAGCAGCCAGTACGCGGCGAAGAGCAGGATCGAGATCGACGTCAGGTTCGACGCTGTCGAGCGCATGCCGATGAACGCGTCGAAGAACTCGCTGCCGCCGATCACGATCTGTCGAGGGTTCGATTCGATTGGTGATGTCTGCCCGTTCTGCCACTCACTAAGTCGTGCGCGTGGCGGCGTATCACCACGGCGGCCCATGATGCGGTTCCACCAGAGGTCGGCTTCAGGCAGGTCGCTCTCCGTATAGCGGCGTCGGTTCA
Source organism: Phycisphaerae bacterium (assembly GCA_016873375.1). Classification (GTDB taxonomy): domain Bacteria; phylum Planctomycetota; class Phycisphaerae; order Phycisphaerales; family SM1A02; genus SYIB01. Next base: position 5,251 of record VGXJ01000052.1, on the reverse strand, counting down.
GGGCATCGGCATCCATTCCACTGACGACGAGCGTTCCCGCACCCAGCGGCCGCTCAACCACCAGGCATGCCCCGTCGAGCGTGCCGCGCCTCGGTTCCGGCACGCCGTTCCATGCGCGAGGCACCGGCATCGCCGCGAGTTCGACCCACGGCGCACCGCATTCGCCGAAGGTCGTCACGGGCTGCGTGCCATCCTTGCGCAGCTCCAGGCGCTGCGACGAGATCACCGGTGCGAGCGTGCTCGCCTTCACATCCTCCGTGCGCGTCCAGGCCAAGCCCTTGAGTGCCGCGGCAATCCACTCCGGCTGCGCGGCATCGAGCGAGAAACCATCGGCCGCCGCAGAGACCTGCAGGATCAGCCGACCGCCGCCTTCGACCCAAGCCCGCAACGCCTTGTCTTGGGCCGCGAGCAGCGAGTTGAGCGGCGCACCCGCCCAGACCACCGCCTTGAAGCCAGACCATCCCTCGACGCGATCGGGAAGCTGGTCCGTCTCGCGGATCTCACCGACGATCACGTAGCCGCCAAGGCAGGGCGACTTCTGCCCCGGATCCCACGCCGCCATGCCGCAGTGACCGCCCGCGACGATGCCCACGATGTCCACCGAAGGATCGACCGACATCGCACCTCGGGCGGGTTGATCGACGGCAACCTGCACGCGCTCAAGCAGTCGACCGCGCCGGCCGTCATCGCGTTCGTAGCTCGCCAGGGCGATCGGCTTGCCTGAGACGCCGGTCGCAATCGATGGGTAGATCCACATCGACGTCGCTCCCGACGACAGCACGCTGCGCATCGAGTACTCGGCGATGTCGCCATCGACGTTGGGGACTTCGACCACGATCTCGGCGTCCACGCCCTCGCGGGTGTCGCCGGCGGGCAGCGACGCCTGCAGCTGCAGGGGCACGATGCCGCCAAAGCGCACCACACCTCCGAACCCCGCGCGCTCGAGCACGAGGTCTCCGGACGCCGTGGCGGCCACCGCCGCCGCAGCGATTGCACTAGCGGCGCAGCGCACCGAACTCGGCCAGCATCGCGGCATGGCTCATGGCTCCGTTCATGAAGCACTTCACCTCGAACTTCTCGTTGGGCGAGTGCACGCGGTCGTCATCGAGCCCGAAGCCCACGAGCAGCGCATCGATGCCCAGCTCGCGCTGGATCGTGCCGACCGCAGGGATGCTGCCTCCTGAACCGATCAGGTAAGGCGCCTTACCGTACGCGCGGCGCAGGCCGCTCTCGGCTGCCTTCATGTACGGACTGTCGTCGCGCACCATGATCGCGGGGTTGCAGCCGTGCTCGTGCAGTTCCATCGTGCAGCCTGCCGGCAGGCGTTCACGGAAGAAGTGTTCGATGCCCGCGAGGATCTTCTTCGGGTCCTGTCCGGCCACGAGCCTGCAGCTGAGCTTCACGCTCGCCTGCGAGGCGATCACGGTCTTGGCGCCGGCACCCGTGTATCCACCCACGATGCCGTTGCAATCGCAGGTCGGTCGGCTCCATGTGCGCTCGAGCGTGCTGCGCCCCGACTCGCCGAAGCCCTTGGCCAGGCCGATCTCACCGAGGAATTCGCCGTCATCCCACGGCAAGTCCTTCCACATCGCCGCCACGCGTGCGGGCAGTTCACGCACATCGTCGTAGAAGCCCGGGATCTGCACACGGCGATCGCCGTCGTGCAGCTGCGCCACGATCGAGGCCAGCACGTTGATGGGGTTGGGCACGGCGCCGCCGTACAGCCCCGAGTGCAGGTCGCGGCTCGGTCCACGCACGGTGATGTCCACGTACACCAGACCGCGCAGCATGGTGGTGATCGCGGGCGTATCCACGTCCCACATGCCGGTGTCGCTGACCACGCACACATCGGCCTTGAGCAGGTCCTTGTTCGCCTTGATGAAGGGATCCAGGTTCGCACTGCCGGATTCCTCCTCACCCTCGATGAACATCGTCACGGCGCAGGGCAGGGTGCCGTGCGTGGCGTGCCAGGCCCGGCAGGCCTCGACGAAACTCGCGACCTGTCCCTTGTCGTCCACGGCGCCACGCGCCACGATCCGCTTGCCGCGCGGTCCATCCACGACGACCGCGGCGAACGGTGGCGATTCCCAGAGTTCGATCGGATCGATCGGCTGCACGTCGTAGTGGCCGTAGAAGAGGACGCGCGGTCCGTCGTAGCCTGGCGGTCCATCGTGCGAGGCGATCACCATCGGGTGGCCTGCGGTCTCGTGCAGTGCGCCGTTGAAGCCCATCTTGCGAATGTCCTCCAGCAACCACTGCGCGCACGCACGCACCCGAGGCGCGAAGGCCGGATCCGTCGAGATGCTCTCGAAGGCAAGGAACTCCCTCAGCCGCTCCAGCATTCCTGCCTCATCCGTGCGAAGCCGGTTCAGCACCGTGTCCAGCTGCATGCTCATGGTGGAAAGCGTAGCCGCGCGCCCGAAGGACCGCCCCGTGCGCGACGCCGCGTCAATCCTCGCATGCGGTTGAGTCATCCCTCACGGGCTGGCGCTTCAGCCCATGCCGCCGCGACACTCCTCACGCGCGGGCGCGCAGCCGGGCGTGGACATCGGCCAGGATCCACTGCACGAGCGGGTCGTCCATCGCGCCGCCGGCTTGGGCGTTGTGCAGGAGCGTCTGTGCGTAGAGCGCGGCCTCGGCAGTGCCGTGCAGCACGAAGGCATGCATCGCCCACGGCCTGTTGGTGGCATTGTCAGGCTGGGTGTGTTCGAGGTGCCACTCGATGCAGCTGGCCATTCGTGCGGCGACCTGCGTGCGTGCCGGCCCGTCCATGCCGCGCTCCAGGAGATGCAGCATGGCAAGTTCGGTCTCCGTCCAGACCTCGATCGTTCGGAAGGGGCCTTGCTCCAGCAGCGCACCTGCCGACTTGATGGCATCCCAAGGCAGTTCGCTCACATCGTGCCAACGCCTCCACGCGATCGAATCCACATCGTTGCGCCGCGGACCATCCTCCATGCCCGGCGGCAGAGGCTGCGCATCCTCCTGTGCGGCCACGGCCTCAAGCATGCGGATCCAGTCGTGCGGGGTCATACGGGAACGGTAGCGCTGCCATCGCGCTGCCGTCTCATCGCCGTCGCGGCCGGGCCCGGTCGCCCCCGGATCGATGCCTCACACGGCGATGCGCTCGCGCGCACTATCCTCCCGCCCATGCCGACGCAGCATGTGCAGATCGATGGCGTCTCGTTCCGGTCAGTCTTTCCAGCGCAGCGGATTGTGGGTGCCGCAGCGGCAGGTCTTCGTCCGCCACGCTTGTGTGTCGCATTGGTGCTGCTTGCGCTCTGGATGACGGGCGGTGCGCTGTGGGACTTTGCCACCACGCCAAGCATCTCGCCGCGCGGTATCGCGTATGGCACGCTCGAACCGGCCACGCTCGAGGAAGCCCGACGCATCATGGAAGCTGCCGCGCTGAGCGTGGTGCCCGACGCCGAGGTCGCCGGCGCGAGCCCTGCCGAACTCACCTCGCTGATCTCGTCATCGATCGATGCATCGAGCGATGCCGAAGCCCGTGACCGTGCTGAAGCGGCGGTCCGCGCCATCGCCGCGGTCCGACCGCGCGGAGCCTTTGAATCATGGGCCTTTGCGCTGCGTTCTCGCCTGTTTGCACTGATCGGCGATTCGGTCACGCTCAAGTGGTCGGCGCTGCCCGAACGCGTGGGTGCGCTGGTGTGGGACCTCCCGCGCGAAGCGATCGCGATCTCGTGGGGCTTCGCCGGATATCTCGTCCTCCTCTTGACGCTTGGCATGGCATCGATTGGGGTGGTCCTGGCCCGCATGAACGCGCTTGATCTCTCCGAAGCCCCTGCGCCGACCGTGGCCCAGGCGCGTGCGTGGGGCGCTGCGGTTCGTCCGAGCGCAGTCGGTGCGATCCTCGTTCCGCTGCTGGGGATGGGTGCGTGCATCGCGCTGGCTGCACTGCCGGCACTGCTGGGCCTGGTCCCGGTGGCAGGCTTGGTCGGCGCGCTCGCCTTCGGCATCTCGCTGCTCCTGGGGATCATGGCGATCGTGATCGGGGCCTCCGTCACGGTCGCGTTGCCGTTTGTGATCCCGGCCGTCGCGTGCGATGCTGCTGATGCCGTCGAGGCCCCTCAGCGCGCGCTGGCCTCGGTCTTGTCGCGGCCCATCCATGCGGTCGTGCACCTCGCGCTCGGCCTCCTGGCCGTCGTGCTGGCGGTGGCGGCGACGGATGTCGTCGTTTCCTGCGGCTTCGATGCCGCGGTGAGCGCCTGGACCGCCGTCGATGATGGCCAAGCGATCCGCTCGGTCGGTCGCATGGTGCCGTTCGAGCCTTGGCGCGACACGGCCACCGTTGGCCTCGGCACGATCGACGCTGCGCAAGCGTGGCTCCTTGGATTCTGGCGCACGATCGCGTCGGCGCTCATCGGCGCGGCTGCGATCAGCACGATCATCGCCGCATGCACCCGCGCGTGGCTCTTCCAGCGCCAGGCCAGCGAAGGCCAGCACCCAGCTGACATCCTTGAGCGTCCCTGAGCGCTGCTGCGCGATCCTCGCTGGGCAACGCTGCCAGCCCCTCCAAGCGCGGCCCTTCGCGCTCCTGCGCGACGCCTAACTGTGCTTCGTGTTGCCCTAGCGTCGCTGCACAACGCTCGAGCGCCGATCACTTCGGGATCTTGTTGCCAGCCTTGGTGTCGCCGGGCACCGAGCCCAAGCCGCCCTTGAGCGAGCCGCCGCCGAACTTCGACAGCAACTTCTGCATCGCGGGGTCGGCCGCGCGCTCGACCATCGGTTCCTCGCGGTCGCGACCTCGGCCGCCACGGCCGCCGCCGCGGTCCTCGCGCTCGGGGCGAGCGGGGGCATCCTTCAGCGCCTTGATCGAGAGTGCGATGCGCTTCTTCTTCTCGTCGATCGAGAGGATCTTGATGGTGACGACTTCGTCCTTGCGCAGTGTGGCCACCGGGTTGGGCAAGCGATCGTGCGTGATCTCGCTGATGTGCACCAAGCCCTCGACACCGGGCGCCAGTTCCACGAAGGCACCGAACTCGGTCAGGTTGGTCACGCGACCAGTCACGGTCGCACCCTCCTGCAGGTCCTTCATCGCTGTGGCGACGGGGTCCGCCATCACGGCCTTGCGGCTCAGGGTGATCTTGGTGTCCTTGCCTTGGCGCTCCACACGAATGACCTTGACCTCGACCACGTCGCCGTCCTTGACGGCGTCCTTCGCGTAGCGCAGGCGCTCATGAGCGAGCTCGGAGATGGGGATCAGGCCGTCGGCGCCGCCCAGGTCGGCGAACGC
>VGXJ01000051.1 GCA_016873375.1 Phycisphaerae bacterium | reverse complement strand
TGCCAAGCACTGGCAGCTTCGTCGCCACCCGCAGGGCGGCAAGATCAGCCGCGTGTGCATCGCACCATGCACGCTGCTCATCCCATGTGGCCCCCTGCTCATCGGTCGGCGCGCGGCCGGGCCAGTTCGCACCACCATCGATCCGGTCCGTCGCCACATTCGCATCGTCCGCATGTTCCGTGAGCCCCAGCCGCGGCAGGATCTCGCGGTAGCGCGGCCATGCCACATCCTCGGCACGGGCCGGCTTGGGCAGGACATCAGCCAACCGCGCCAACGGATCGAACGACACACGCGGCCCATTCGCCGCCAAGTAAAGCCCGAACAGGACATACACCGCAGCCAACGTGCCAACACCCAAGGCTGCGAACCGGAACATCTGGCCAAGCGCCCGATCGATCGGTGATCGCTTGGCGATCGCAGCAGCGCGCAGGGCACGCGCCGATGCCTTCGCATCGCCATACGCGGCGATCGCCGCTGCGGGCGCTGTCCCCGCCGCAAGCGCCTCGGCAAAGTGCGACGCCAGCTCGCGGCGCACTTCGTCACGCTCAGCGCGTCGCAGCCGCGTGGCCCTGACGACGCGCTCGATGAGTGCGGCGATCCCGGCGGGCAGCGCCTGGCCCATGGCTTCGGGATCAGGGCTCATGCCAGCACCCCCTGCACGCTCGTCAGCCCGAGCGATTCCATCGCCACGGTGAGCCGGTGCCAGCTCTTGGCATCGGCCGCAAGCTTCTTGCGGCCATCAGCCGTCAATCGGTAGTACTTGCGCGGTCGCGCGCCCGTTTCATCCCATCGCGCCGTCACGAAGCCCTTCGACTCGAGGTTGTAGAGCATGGGGTACAGCGTGCTCTGCCCCATGGCCAGCACGCCGTCGGTCCGGCGCTCGAGCGCCTCGACGATCTCATAGCCGTACATCTCGCCGCGCTCAAGCAGCTTGAGCACCGCCACCGAACCGGCACCGCGCAGGAATTCACCGTCGACATTCGCCATGGGAGAGCCTCCACACGGCATACTATGCGTCGCATAGTGTCATGGTCAAGGGGTCATTGAGGACCGGAAGCATCGCTCTGCAGACCGAGGTGCTGCGCAAAGATGGTCCTCGCCTCGTTGGCTTCCTGACGAGCAGCCCTTGAAGCTTCAGGCCCCGCGAGATACTGCTGGTCGAACTTGGCCCTCATCGAGGGATCTATTGACGCCAGGTACTCCGAGGCCTTCTGATTCAATGCATGGAAGCGCTCTCCGGCCTCCTCATCCCCCTTGCGAGTCCGCGATTTGGTTCCCCAGGCCGCCGAGAGCTCTAGGAATCGTTTGGCTTGTTTGCGGTATCCCGCAGCAGCCTGCTTCACACTGCTGTCGTACCACTGCCTGCTGATGTCTTTCCATTCCGGATGCGCAGCGAGCATGGCATTCGATCGCACGATCAGGGACAGTTGCTTGCACTCGAGCGTGAAGGCGTCGGCCCACGCTGGTGCATCCTGTCCACCGCTGTCATAAAACCTCTTGAGCACCTTCGCACACTCGGCGTAGGCCTCGCCGAGCTCCGGGAAGAGCTTGTCCGGGGAGTCAATGCTCACAGGATCTGCAGCCTTGGTGGTCGCTTGCACCATTCAACCCTCGGGCCGTCTCATCACCATGCCAGCCTGCTTACCTCCCCACGCGAGTTTCAATAAAACTTGAAGTCGGTCAAACTCAGAAGTCACCAGTCCACTAAAGTTCCCTCCGCACAAAGAGAAGCCTCACTTTCCACCCATGACCACTCTTGCCGCCCGGGCAGACCGCCCATCCCTCGTTTCTGACCTCGTGTCCGGCCTCGTCGTGTTCCTGGTGGCGGTGCCGCTCTGCCTCGGCATTGCGCTCGCCTCCGGCGCACCGCTCTTCTCGGGCCTGGTCTCGGGCGTGATCGGCGGCATCGTCGTGGGCGCCCTGAGCGGCAGCCACGTCAGCGTCAGCGGCCCCGCAGCCGGCCTGGCAGCGATCGTGCTCGCCCAGATCAATGGTCTTGGCTCATTCCAGACCTTCCTGCTGGCCGTGCTCCTGGCCGGTGCGATGCAGCTGGCCTTCGGCCTGGCCAAGGCGGGCGTGCTGGCCAAGTACTTCCCCACCAACGTCATCAAGGGCCTGCTCGCCGCCATCGGCGTGCTGCTCATCCTGAAGCAGATCCCCCACCTCATCGGCTACGACAAGGATTGGGAAGGCGACATGTCGTTCGCGCAAGCCGACGGCGACAACACGTTCACCGCCCTTGTGCATGCACTGCAGGCGTTCCTGCCCGGTGCCGCGATCGTGGGCGCGGTGGCGCTGACCACGCTCATCGTCTGGGACAAGACACCGCTCAAGAAAACCCTGTTCCCGGGTGCGCTCGCCGCGGTCGTCCTGGGCACGCTGGCCAGCGAGCTCCTCATCCGCACTGGCTCGTCGCTAGCCATCGACGGCACGCACCTCGTGAACGTGCCCGTGATCGGGCAGAATGGCTTCACGTGGTCGTCACTCGTCACGCTGCCCGACTTCAGCCAGATCATGAACGGCGGCGTCTGGGTCGCAGCGGTCACGCTCGCCGTCGTCGCGTCGATCGAAACGCTCCTCAACCTCGAAGCCACCGACAAGCTTGATCCGCAGCGCCGCGTCTCGCCGGCCAACCGCGAGCTCGTCGCGCAGGGTGTGGGCAACATGCTCGCCGGCATGGTGGGCGGCCTTCCGATGACGAGCGTCATCGTGCGCAGCTCGGTCAACGCCAGCGCCGGCGGTCGCACGCGCAACGCCGCGATCTTCCACGGCATCCTGCTCCTGGGCAGCGTGCTTCTGGTCCCGGGGCTTCTCAACAGCATCCCGCTGGCCGCCCTCGCCGCGGTCCTCATCTTCACCGGCTGGAAGCTCGCCAACCCCTCGATCTTCCGCTCGATGTGGGCCACCGGCCTCGCGCAGTTCGTGCCCTTCGTGGTCACCGTGTCGGCCATCGTCTTCACGGATCTGCTGCTTGGCGTCGGCCTGGGCCTGGCCACCAGCCTGGCGTTCGTCCTCTGGAGCAACCTGCGCGCCGGACCGAAGGTCATCAAGGAAGACCATGTTGGCGGCCTTGTGCACCGCGTGGAACTCGGCACGCAGGCCACGTTCCTGAACCGAGCCCAGCTCGCGACCACGCTCGCGGGCTTCGGCAAGGGCGACCAAGTCGTGCTCGATGCCCGCATGACCGACTACATCGATCCCGATGCGCTCGCGCAGATCAACGAGTTCGTCAAGGAGATCGCACCGGCCCGCGGCATCACCACGAGCCTCGTCGGCTTCAAGGACCACTACAACATCGACGATCGCGTGCAGTATGTCGATCACAGTACGAAGGAAGTCCAGGCCTCGCTCACGCCCGGCAAGGTCCTTGCCCTGTTGCGCGAAGGCAACGAGCGGTTCATCTCGGGCCGTCGACTGCAGCGCGATCTCGTGCGCCAGGTCGATGCCACCGCCGCCGGCCAGCACCCCATGGTCGCGGTCCTCTCCGGCATCGACTCGCGCGTCCCGGCTGAACTGATCTTCGACCAGGGCATCGGCGACATGTTCAACGTGCGCCTGGCCGGCAACGTCGCCAGCCCCAAGGTGCTCGGCAGCCTCGAGTTCGCCTGCAAGATGGCCGGCGCCAAGCTCATCCTGGTCATGGGCCACACGCGCTGCGGCGCGGTCAAGGCCACCTGCGACTTCGTGCACCAAGGCGTCGATCCCGTCGCAGCCACGGGCCTCACCAACCTCGGCTCGATCGTCGAACCCATCGCCGAGGCCGTGCGCATGGAAACGCGCACGCAGGATGACCGCTCGGCAAAGAACAGCGCGTTCGTCGACCGGGTCGCGGCGATCAACGTGCGCAACACCATCGAGTGGATCAAGGACAACAGCCCCACGCTCGCAGCGATGGCACGAAGCGGCGAGATCGCGATCGTCGGCTCGATGTACGACGTGGCCACCGGCCAGGTCGAGTTCCTCGACGGCGTCGGCTTCGCGTCCAAGACGCCCTCGGGCGTCCAAGCCGTGCATCAATGATCGCGGAACTAGCCCAGTTCGCCGCGCCGCGGCTGGCCGCGGCACGCCTGAACCAAGTCCGTGCTCGAGATCGGCTTGAGCGCGAAGCCGTCGCAGCCGGCCGCTCGAGCCAGCTCGCGGTCCGCCCCCAGCGCCGCCGCCGTCAGCGCCACGATGCGTGACCTGCATCCCTTGGCGCGAATGCGTCGGGTGGCCTCTATGCCATCAATGCCCGGCAACTGCAGGTCCATCAGGATCACATCGGGGCTGTGCTGCGCATCGACAGCATCCACCGCAGAGAGCCCGTCCCCACGCACTTCGACCCTTGCTCCTGCCTTGCCCATCATCGCCGAGAGCAGCCGAGCCGAATCGATGCTGTCCTCGACGAGGAGCACATGCATGCCGGCCAGCGGCTGTTCGGACGATTCACCAGCTACCACACCCGCTTCAGCAGGTCGCTGCGCGACATCAACCACCGTATGAAGGGTGAACGTGCTGCCGATCCCTGGCGTGCTCGTGACATCGATTCGCCCCCCAAGGAGGCTGGCGATGCGCGAACTGATGGCAAGCCCCAAGCCCGTGCCGCCATGCTCGCGCACGAACTCGCGGTCCAATTGGCTGAACGGCTCAAACAGGCGCCCGATCTGATCGGCGGCGATGCCCTTGCCGGTATCGGTGATCGACACGCGCAGGGCGATCCTGTCGCCGCGCGGCTCGGTAGCCGCATCGATGGTGATCGACCCGCCCTTGGTGAACTTGACTGCATTGCCCACAAGGTTCAGGAGCACCTGCCGGATCCTGGTGGCGTCACCAAGCACCTGGTCATGTGCAGCCTGCACATCAAGTCGCAGCGCCAGTGAATTGCCGCGTGCGCTCGCGTTCACTTCCATGAGATCGCGCACATCGCGCAGCAACCCCACCATCGAAAACTCGCGACGGTCGATGTCCATGCGGCCCGCCTCGATCTTCGACAGGTCGAGCAAGTCGTTGAGGATCCGCATCAGGTGATTGCCGTTGCGGACAATCGTCTCAACTGCATCGGCCCGTTCCTCGCGCCCAAGATCCGGATCGCGCAGCAGTTCCGCATAGCCCAGCACCGCCGTCATCGGCGTTCGGATCTCGTGCGAGATGTTCGCCAGGAAGTTCGACTTGGCCAGGTTCGCTGCCTCGGCGCGCTCGCGCAGCGAACGCTCGATGCGCTCGGCATCCTGCAGCCGGCCGACCATGGTCTCAAGATCCTTGAGCTGCAAGGACATCGCCTCAAGCACCATCGCGTAGTCCGCGCTCGCGTCATGCGGAGCGTAGTCCTGGATCCCCACAGGCCACATTTCGATCGACGACAGCCCGACCACGCGCGGGCTTCCAACGAAGGCGATCTGCTCGTCGGACATCCGTACGAACTGCCCCCGCAACTGCAGCGGCGATCCCCGGACTTGGAGCAGGACTACATCACCGATCGCACCCTCGATATCGGCCACGGTCTGCAGCGTGGGCCGCACGCCCTCGAGGAGCTCCACGAACAAGCGCCCCTGGGCCTCTGGCACCACTCGTCGCAGGCTGCGCCCCACCGCCACGATCTCGCCGGCTGGGCCGATCGTGACCTGGAACGGGAAGAGCTCGTCGATGAGGTCTCGCATGGCCATCGCTCAGGCAGCCTTGCTTGCCCGAATGCGGAAGGAATCGGCCGCTGCACCAGCGTCCTTTGATGCGATCTGCTCGACGGTCACCGATTCCCCGAAGAGCGCCCCGATGCCCTCGATCAAGCCGACCACGAAGGGTGCAAGCCCGGGCCGATGGCTCTGGTAGTCGACCACCACCCCGTCACCTTCGGGCCGCACCTTGAACGACGGCGGCTTGAGGTCAGGGAAACTGATCGCGATGCGCGCGTGCATGGCGTCGAGCGTCGTCAGGAGTTCGTAGGTGCTCTCGCCGCTGGCCAGCATGAGCTTGCCCCACGGTCCACGCTTGGCATAGTCCACCCAAGAGATGCCGAAGGACCGCAACAGGTCCGGCACCGGAGCCTGAAGGTGTTTGCTCAGCGCCCCGGCGAGTGCGTAGGTCACCTCGTCTGGGTACTGCTTCATGGTGATGAAGGCTGGGTCCGAAATGCCAGCGTTCTGGCGGACCGCGGTCCACGTCTCGGCGCCGAACCGTTCCGTCACCAGCGCCTCAAGTGCTTGATTGACCATGCCGTACATGCGTGCGTCCTTTCGTGCCCGGGCTGCTCTTGATGCATCGGGCCGATCAACCCATCGGCACCATCAGCGATGCGGAATAACCCGAAGCTTGACCCACTGCCCTCAAAAACGGCCGGAGGGCACCCAGATGGGTGCCCTCCGGACTCGATTCCTCAGGACTGTCGCGGATTACGGGCAGGTCGTGCCGAACACCGCCAAGAACGCACCAAGGTCAGAACCATCGGTGATGCCGTCGCCATTCATGTCGCCGCCGGCATCCGTGCCGAAGGACGCCAAGAGCGAGCCAAGGTCGGCACCATCTCGGGTGCCGTCATTGTTGAAGTCACCAGCACAGGCGCTGCCTTCGGGACCGCTGATGTTCAGCGAACCGGCCACCGTGACGGTCGCCGAGGTGCTGTACTGGCCCACACAGATGTAATACCTGGTGCCAGCAACCAGGTCCTGCGTCAGCGGGAAGCCGGCGAAGGTACCGGTCGCCCCGTTGTTGGTGGCATCGATGAAGCTGGCCAGGTTGCCGGTGCCGCCGCTGGAGCACAGCGGCGCGTCATCGTTGTAGGCGATGCAGTTGAACCGCGCACCACCACCCGGGCACGCCGTGCCGATGGCCAGGAGCGTGTCACCGTTCGCACCACACGTCTTGAACGCAAACTGCCCGGTAGCCGTCGGCGTGAACGCATACCAGAGTGACTTCTGGAACGTGACGCTCGTAGTGTCGGCCAGATTGCTCTGGACGACCTGCGGGCCATTGTTGCCGACGCCTGTGTTGAACGCGTTGTCGCCGTAGGCGGCGACGGTCGCATTGACGCACGCTGGGATGGGGGGAGCCTCAACGTCAACGCTGACGGAAGACGTCAGGCCGCTCGAAGATGACGAACCGCCCACGACCAGGTACACCGGCACGCCGGCGGTCAGGGACAAGGTCGCTGCCGAACCCGACCCGCCGCATGCTGGAGTGCCGCATGCCAGTTCAGACGCGGATCCCTCGCAACCAGACCTGACAGCAAGCAGAACGGCCGCATTCGAGACGCAGCTCTTGAAGGTGTAGGAGCCCGAATCAACCGGCGTGAACTTGTAGTAGTTCGCGCCGAAGATCGTGCCGCAGGAGACAGCAAGATTCGCAGCATCAGCGCGATACGACTTGGTGTTCGCGCCGTTGGCAACCGTGGGGTTCGTGTCCGCGCAGGGGTCATACGCCGGAGGCGGCCCGCCGCCACTACCGACGGTGATCGACGTCGCAGGCACCGATTCGTAGTACAGGTTCGTGATGGTGCGGTCAGCGCCGCTGATCGACGAACCGATCTGGAAGGTGCCCCAGCCGTAGCGGGTCTGGCCATCGGCCGCCACGAAGCGGAAGCCGAACTTGTTGACCGAGTTGAGAACCCAGTTGCCCGGGTTCGCACCCACAGTCACCGTGCCGGAGCCGAAGCTGCCCGATGGGCCGACGACGGTGCCATCGGCGAGGTTGCCGGCCGAGCCGGTGGTCACGCCGGGGAACCGCATCATGCCGCCACCCGCTGAGTTGAACCATTGGAGCGCAGTGGCGCCGTACGGGTTGATGTCCCAGCCAGTGACGGCACTGCCGGTCGAACCGGTGGCCTGCGTCTCAATGTTGATGTAAAGGCCGTCAATGTTGGCAGGAATGGCGAGGTTGCAGTTCTGCCACGCCACGACATCGGCGCTCGCAGCGCCGGCAAGGCACAGCGCGGCAGTCGCCGCAAAGTGCAGTTCAAGCTTCAGGTTCTTCATCATGTCTCCAGGATTGAAGTTCTCGATCCGGCGGTCGCTGGATCCGGCTGGCTTTCTGCCCACCGGCAACCGTTCCGCAGCTGGGGCGTGCCCACGCCACGGCCGGGTCTTGCGGAAAAGCACGCCTCTCCCGCGAAGCCCACGGCCGCTAAACCTAGACCATGCGGTCCGATTTCCAAATCGATTGCGCATGATTCCCGCGGATGGGCACCTTCCCGGGGGCTGAAGCGGTGCTGATAGCCCAAGCGCAGCCTGCCCTGCGCGAACCGACCCCGCTACCCTTATACTCGTCGCCCCGGCGACGGGGTGTAGCTCAGCTTGGCTAGAGCGCTTGCTTCGGGAGCAAGAGGCCGCAGGTTCAAATCCTGTCACCCCGATTCCTGCCCGCCCCTCAGGCGGGTGCAGCACGGAGCAACCGATGCCCGAGCCCGTCATCGTCGTCAGCGGCCTTCCCCGCTCGGGCACCAGCCTTGCGATGCAGGCCATCCACGCCGGCGGCATCGAACCAGTGACCGACGGCGAGCGCGTGGCGGACCCTGACAATCCACGCGGCTACTACGAGTTCGAGCGCGTGAAGGCGTTGCGGACCGACAAGGCATGGCTCGCGGGTGCGGCCGGCAAGGTCGTCAAGGTCATCCACATGCTTGTGCCCGAACTACCCGATGACCGACCGTACCGGGTCGTGTTCATGGAGCGAGAACTCAGCGAGGTCCTTGCCTCGCAGTCGACCATGCTCGCCCGCAGCGGCCGCGCCGGCGCAGCACTGCCACCCGATCGCTTGAGGGCGATCTACGAGCAGCAGCTCCGCCAGGTGCATGAGTGGCTCGCCGCGCGGCCGAACTTCGCGGTGCTGCGCGTGCCCTACCGGGCCTTGGTCTGCGAACCTTCAGCCCAGGTCGAGCGCATCGCCGATTTCATCGGTGGTCAACTCGACCGCACTGCGATGGTGCGCGCGGTCGACCCGTCGCTCTATCGCAACAAGGCCTGATCGACCCCAAGGTGCGCCGCCAACGCCTCCCACTCGAATGGGAGCGCGGCAGGCTCTGCGAGTTCGGTGCCAGCACACACCGCATGAGCGCGAGCCGTAAACGAGGCCGCCTCGGCAGGCTGGCCAGCATGCAGCGCCAGTACCGCGCGAAGCCGCAAGGCCCCGGCGTGCTTGGGGTCAAACGTCAACGCCAGATCAAGGCTCTGCTGGGCATGCGGCAGATCGCCGTACCAAGCCAACGCAGCGCCGAGCAGCATGTGCCCCTCGGGCACGGCCTTCGATCGCTCCATGGCATCAAGCGCAGCCTGTGCGGCTGCCTCGAGCTGCGCACTTCGGGCCTTCGGCTCGCTCGGCAGTTCACACAGCAGCGCGCGTGCCACCCCGAGCAGCGGCGTGATCGCCGTGCGATCCGCCTCATGCGCACGGCGATGGAGCGAGGCCGACTCCTTGGCCCTGCCTTGTCGAAGGAAGAGATC
>VGXJ01000050.1 GCA_016873375.1 Phycisphaerae bacterium | reverse complement strand
GTGAGCCTCGGCGGTGCTGGCTCGGTGTCAATCGTCGATCTGCGCCAGGAGCCGCGATGCGATCGCTCATGGCGCCGCGATGGGACGGTGCGTCAGCGCTCGGATGGTGGCATGCTGAGCGACCGTGACGCGGCTGCGGTCGGCGTGGCGTGATGGGCCAAAGGCATCGCTGAAGATCGCTGCGTGGTCAGCACCGTCGCGTGATGGCGGGGGCCCCGTCGGGCGAATCCCCGAGCGCGTCAGCTGACTCGGCTGCCGGCCTTGACGGGCTTTTCGACCGCGAGCACGACGACGTTGCGCTCTTCAGGGCCGGGCTTTGCGCCCTCGGCCGCAGGGGCCGCGTCGGCCTTCAGGTCGCTCGCCGCCAGGATCATGCCGTGGCTGATCTCGCCACGAAGCGTGCGCGGCTCCAAGTTGGCCACGATCACGACCTGCTTGCCCACGAGGCTCGCTGGCTCGTACCACGCCTTGATGCCCGCGCACACCTGACGGCCCTCAGGCGTGCCGTCGTCCAGGCGAAGCTTCAGCAGCTTGTCGGCGTTGGGGTGTGGCTCGGCACTCAGCACCGTGGCCACGCGCAGGTCGATCTTGGCGAAGTGGTCGAACGCAATCTGCGGCAGGGGGTCGCTCACTTGGATGCCTCCGTGCCCACGCCCAAACTGCCAAGACCTTCGGTCGTGCCAATCGTGCCTGGATCGGCAACGGCGGGCTCGGCGACGACTTCGGCCATCGTGGCGAAGTTGTGCCGGCGCTTGAGCGCCGCGTAGGAGAAGAGCTCCTGCATGTCCTTCACTTCGTCCTGCATGGCGATGCCGCGCAGGCGACCGCCCGCTGCCAGGGTCTCGTACTCGGCGCGGTCCATGCGATCGATGCCGCGCAGTTGCGCGACCATGACCGCGAGCCGGTCGGGCAGCGCTACCACGACGGTGCGGTCGAGTGCCGCTGCATCGGCCGCGGGCTTGTCGGTGGGCAGCGCCATCGCGGCCTTCACGAGCGCGCTCATCGCGGTTTCGTCGTTGCCAAGGCCCGGGATCGGCATGCCCATGCGCATGCCGAATTGGAGGAACTGCGTGTTGACCTCGCTCAGCGCCTGAAAGGGCTGCGATACCGCGCCGTAGGACACGCCCACGGCGCCCAGTCCCTCGGTGGCTGCCGTCTGACGCAGGGCATCGAGCCGAGTGGCCAGGATGTCGTAGACCGCCACACGCTTCAGGTCGGCCTCGAGGTCGGCGCGGGCTTCATCCACGGTCGTCGCTGCGCGGGCGGGCTGGGCTTCGGTCACGCGAACCACGAAGAGATCGCGCGAGGTCGGCTCGGAAAGCGTCGGAAAGGCGACGCCGCGTTGTGCGGGCAGCGTCGGCGAGCCACCGAACTCCTTGAGCGCGGCGGCAAGCTGCTGCACGGTCGCGTCGCCGGCGCCAACGCGCTTGCTCAACGCCGTTCCGACGCCCGGGATCGCTGCGATGTCAGCGACCTCGATCCAGGCCTCGCCGGAGGTCTGTACCGCAGGGGCATCGATGCCGAAGCGCTGGGCGAGTTCCTGGCTGAGCGCGGCGAGGGCGACGGCCTTCGATGACCAGTCGGCTGGCAGCGTCCAGTAGCCGCCGGCGCTTGGCACGCTGCGAAGGTCCATCTGCACGCGGTCGGTGGCGAACTTCGAGACTGCGGCGAGCTCGGCATCGAGCAGTTGGCCGAGCACCTTCTCGCGCACGGCATCACGCTGGCTGTCAAAGGTCATTGGCGTGGTCGATAGGGCTTCCTTGGCCCTGAATTCGGCCTCATGCTCGATCCAGTACTTGCGCAACTCGACGTTGGAAAGCGCAGGGCTTTGCTCGAGCTTGGCCTTGATCGTGGCGGCGGGGATGACGATCCACTCGAGCTTGAGCTGGTCGGGCAGGCGGTAGCCGAAGCCCTTCTCGCCTTGGCCCTTCACGGTGTCGCCGTAGGCCTTGAGCTGGGCCTCGAGCGCGGCGGCATCGGGGGCCGGTGCATCGATGCCGGCGATCTTGCCTGCATCCAGGATCATCACATCGCCGTCCATCGTCATCGTCATCTCGGCGGCGGCGCGGCGCAGGCGCTCGTCGCTGATGCGCCCCGAGCTGGCCACGAGGGCGATCAGGCGACGGACGCCGGTCAGGTTGGAGAGGGTCTTGAGCACCGTTTCCTGGCTTGTCTGCGCGCGAGAGGCGAGCGTGGCCACGAATCCTTCGGGCGTGACGCCGTCGGGCATCTGCGACATCGAGAGTTCGCGCAGCGTTTCCTGCTGCGGCGGGATCAGGCCCGAGCTCTTGGCTTCCTTGACGAGCAGGTACCAGTAGCCCGGCTCCTTGAGCACACCCATGCCGACGATGGTGCGGTCGCCAAGGCCCTCGAGCACGCGCATCTCGGCGATGGTGTCGTTGAGCTCGCTGGCCGAGACCGACTCGCCGTCGGATACGGCCCAAGTGGTCGTGTTCATGCGCAGGTTGTCAACGATGTTCGTGCTGCTGTCGGTGAGCAGCCAAGACACCAGGAGCAGGATCATGAACCCTGCCATGGCGATGCTGACGAAGCGCTGGTTCTTGCGGAAGAGCTTCAACATGGTTCTGGGCCTCGGAGGGCAGGCGGCGTGGCCTGCCGGGGCTTGGAATCTATCGCGGAAACGAACGAGGGCGCGGACGGAACTCGTCCACGCCCTCGGGGTTTGCGGCTGTCGCCAGGTTCAGCGGTAGAACTCGACGATGAAGTTGGTGTTGACGTCGAAGGGGACCTGCTCCGAGGAGGGGAGCACGAGCACCTTGATCGTCAGTTCGGCGGGGTTGACCTCGATCCAGCCCGGTGTGACATGGCCGGCGAGCGATTCCATGGTCTCGCGAACGAGCTTCTGGACATTCTCCTTCTTGATCGAGATGACATCGTTGGGGCTGACCGGGAACGACGGACGGTCGACCTTCTTGCCGTTCACGAGCACATGCCCGTGGGCCACGATCTGGCGAGCGGCCCAGATGGTGCGGCCGAAGCCTGCGCGACGGACGACATTGTCCAGGCGACGCTCGAGCATCTGAAGCAGCACTTCGCCAGTGTTGCCCTTGCTCGAGCCTGCTTCCGCCAGCATGCGGCGGAACTGACGCTCCATCACGCAGTAGTGGAACTTCAGCTTTTGCTTCTCATCGAGGCGGATGCCGTAGGGCTTCGGGCGCTTGCCACGGAAACCGTGCGGGCCGGGGGGCGTCAGCTGCCGCTTGGCGGTGTGCTTCGGGGTATCCGCGATGGGGACACCGACGCGGCGGGAGAGACGGACCTTTGGACCTGTGTAGCGTGCCATGTGTTCTCGATTGGGGAATCGGCGATTGCACAGCAAATCGCGTCGGATGTCAAGCGGCTTGGGGTTGCGGGTCAGTAGGCCCGGCCATCGATGCCGCTGCGCCAGTTCAGATAAGCGCGATTCAGGACCCGGTAACCACCGGGCGTGGGGTAATCGCCTGTGAAGTACCAGTCCCCGGTGTGTTCAGGCATGGCCTCACGAAGCCCTTCGACGGTCTGGTAGACGACTTCCACCGTTCCGGCCCACGACACGCCGCGCGGCGTGATGAGTCGCGCGACTTCGGCGCAGAGTTCCTGATGCGTGACGAGGTCGTAGAGCCGCTTCACATGGTTGCGCATCTTCGCGGCCGGCAGGTCGGCCTGCGCGCGGCACGCCGCTTCGATCTCATCGAGCACCGCGGCCTGGCCGCGCGCGGTCGCCAGGTTCACGGCGGCTTCGAAAGCGATGAAGCGACCGAGGTGGCTCATGTCGATCCCGTAGCAGTCGGGGTACATGATGGGCGGTGCGCTGCTGGCAACGATGATGCGCGCTGGCCCGAGTCGCGAGAGCATCGTGATGACCGAGTCACGCAGCGTGGTGCCGCGCACGATGCTGTCATCGATCACGACGAGCGTGTCAGCGGGATTCACGGTGCCGCGCGTGATGTCATAGACATGGCTGACCAGGTCCTTGCGTGCAGCGTCATGCGTGATGAACGTGCGCAGCTTCTGGTCCTTGTGCGCCACCTTGTCCGCACGCGGGTGGATGTCCATCAGGAACTCAAGGCGATCACGCGTGAGCTCGCCGCACTGCAGCAGGCTCCACGCGAGGTCGGCATGGTGGGTGCGCTGGATCGCCTCGATGCCCTCGATCAGGCCGATGTAGGCGCTCTCGCTCGTGTTGGGAATGAAACTGAAGACCGCATCCTCGAGCCGACGATTGAGCGCCTGGTGCACGATCGGTGCTAGGTTGCGGCCGAGCGCCTTGCGTTCGCGATAAATGTCTCGGTCGTTGCCGCGGCTGAAGTAGATGCGCTCGAACGAGCACTGGCGCAGCGGCCGTTCGGGCGCAAAGCGATCGCAGCGCACGGTGCCGTCGCGGCGCACAGTGAGCGCATGGCCGGGCGGCAGCGGCCGCACGAGCGCATCATCGACGCCGAAGACGCCCGCCAGCGCCGGACGCTCGCTCGCCACGGCCACGACCTCGTCGGTCTCGAGGATGAAGGCAGGCCGGATCCCGTTTGGATCACGGCACACGAACAGGTCGCCGCTGCCGACGAGGCCTGCGAGCACATAGCCCCCGTCGAAGTGCTCGGCGGCCCACTCGAGCACGCGCTTCCAGTCGACTTGGCGCGCACTCTCCTCGATGAGTTGGGCTCCCTCGAGGTTGCGGATCGAGCCTGCCCCCATCGCTGCGCGGAGGTGGTTGTGTTCACGGTCGATGGAGTGTGCGATCTTCTCGAGCACGACGCCCGTGTCGCTCGCGCCCACCGGATGCACCCCGTAACCCACGAGCGTTTGGAACAGCTCGGGGGCGTTGGTCATGTTGAAGTTGCCGCACAGCGCCAGCGTGCGTGCGGCCACGCTGTGACGACGGATGAAGGGGTGGCAGATCGACTGGCCACGGCCGCCGTGCGTGCCGTAGCGCAGGTGCCCGATCATCGCCTCGCCCAGCAGGGGTATGGCGCGCTTGAGCTCCAGCGTGGGCATCGTCGCCAGAGCGTGGGCACCGAGCTCACGCGCAGGCTCGGTGGCTTCGTCGAAGATCCGCTCGATCGGGCTGCGCTTGGCGTTGCGCACGCGCGTCAGGTACTCGTCACCCGCAGGCATGTCGAAGCGCACGCTCACCACGCCCGCGCCGTCCTGGCCTCGGTTGTGCTGCTTCTCCATCAGCAGGTACAGGCGCCGAAGCCCCCAGAGCGCGTCGCCGTGGTGCTCTCGGTACCACTCGAGCGGGTGCTTCAAGCGGACTGCCGCGATGCCGCATTCATGGGTCAGTTCATCGCTCATGGGGAGCAAGGAGGGTAGCGCAGCCATCGGGCGCGGATCGCTACGCTTTCCCGATGGATCCTGATGTCCGCAGCATCGCGTGGGCCGGCTTGCTCGGCCGTTGGTCCGACTGGGCCGCTGCCAGCCGGTCATGGCCGGAGCATGGTGACGCTGGCCGAGCGCGGGCGAGCGTGCCGTGGCTCATCCAACTGCAGGCGGTCACGCATGCGCTTGGCGAACTCGCTGCGGTACCTCCGAGCGAGCGTGCATGGTGCCGCGACCACGCACGCGCGACGATCGATGCTGCGGTCGAGCAGCTCGTGGGTGTGTGGGGCGACGAAGCTCCCAACGAGATCGCGGACATCGTCGATGACGCGCGGCTCGCCGTCGATCGCTCGCAGCAGGCCGGATGCCGCGAAGCGGTGTGGCCGGGACCTGGGCGTTTCATCGTGCCGGATCTGGACCTTGGCGAGCCGTGCGGCACGCTGGCGTGCATGCAGCCCGGCACACCGGTGCTGCCTGGAACACCGGTGGCGTGGTGGATTGACCGTGACGACCTGATGGTGCCTGGGCTCGAGGTGCGCGACGCGGAGCAAGGCCCAAGCCAGGTCTACCGACAGCTCGACGATTCAGGCCGCGTGGTGCAGGATGTTGTTGCTCCCATGGAGGAGTTGCCACCCGGCATGCCGCTTCTGGTGCCGATCGATGAGGATGGTCGCCGCATCGGCGGTTGGCTCACGCAGGCACCCGCGTGGCGGGCCATGCATGAACAGGCCTTGGGTGGCCTGAAGTCTCCAGCGGTGCGCTGGAGCGAGTGAACCGCAGTGTCGGGCTCGCTTCGCTGCGCCGTGCGATCACGGTGCGATCGGCCAGGTCAGCGTGGCGCGCAGCCAGGAGCCGCGACACCAGGTGTGGGCAGTTGCAGTCGCGCGACAAATGTAGGAGCCCGATCGCCGCTGGGTCCGCGACCGCCCGGATCCGATCGAGCGCATCCATCGTCTGGTCGTTCGAGAGGTGCCCGTGCCCGCCCATGATGCGTTGCTTCAGGTGCCAAGGCCGTGGGCTCTCGCGCTGCAGGGTTTCGTCGTAATTGCATTCGATGCCCAGGAGATCGACGCCTGTCAGCGCCTCGATGAGGTCATCCTGCACCGTGCCGAGGTCGGTCGCCCAGCCGATGCGGCCGGCTGGCGTCTCGAGGATGAAGGCGGTGCTGCCATGTTCGTCATGCGGCGTGCGCACCGCGCGCACGCGCAGGTGCTCGCCGAGCGCGGCCTCGCCCTCGATCACATGCAGGCATGGGCGCGGAATGCCAAGTGCGAGGGCGCCAGCGAAGTGCGCGGCGCGAAGGAGCACCGGCACGCCGCGGCGAGCGAGCTGCGCCGACCAGCCACGATGCCAGTGGTCGCCGTCGAGGTGCGTGAGCAGGATGGCGCCGAGTTCGGTGCCGGGCGGGCAGCGGTGCAGGAGCCCCTCACGAACCTTGCGCGGGCTCAAGCCGGCATCAAGCAGCACGACGCGGCGTGTGAGCGACCCGAACTGCACGATGGCGGCGTTGCCGCTCGAGCCGCTGGCGAGCATCGTGATCGAGAGCTGGGCGCCGTCCATGGCGGGTGGAGTGTAGGCCCTCACCCCTCGTCGCTGGTACGGCGGCCGCCGCGCAGGCAGAGGCCGCGCTTGGAGGCGTCGATGAAGCGCAGGTACTCGTCGACCAGGGGATCGCCGGCGCGCTCGCGCACGGCCGCCACGCGCGAACTCGGCAGGCTCTTGGACAGGCAGAGCGTGCGGTAGATCCAGCGAACCGTGTCGATCTGTTCCGGCGTGAAGCCGTTGCGGCGCAGGCCCACGACATTCACGCTTCCGCAGTAGTTCATGGTGGTCACCGTGAACCACGGCAGCACATCGCGCACGCTGCCTGAGTGGCCGCTGAGCATGGCACCCGTGCCCACGCGCACGAACTGGTGCAGGCTCGTGTTGCCCGACATGAGCACGCGGTCGGCGAGCTCGACATGGCCTGCAAGCAGCGAGCCGCTGCCGATGATGCAGCGGTCGCCGACCTGGCAGTCGTGCCCGGCGTGCGAGCAGCTCATCCAGTAGGTGTGGTTGCCCACGCGCGTGGGCTGGTCGGTCTTGGCGCGGTGGATCGCCACGCCCTCGCGGAAGGTGTTGTGGCTGCCGACCTCAAGACCCGCGCCGGGCTTGTCCCACGGGAACCCCACATCCTGCGGCGCGAACCCCAGGCAGCAGCCGGGGAACATGATGTTGCCCTCGCCGATCGTGAGCGGGCCCGACAGGTGCACGCCGGCGATCAGTCGATTGCCCGCGCCAAGCGTGACGGTGCCGCGGATCGTGCAGTGGGGGCCGATCTCGCAGCCCTCGCCGATCGTGACCTCGCCCTCGATGACTGCGCTGGGGTGGATCATGGGCCAGCGGACTGTAGTCGTAGACTCATGCACCGTCATGGAACCCGTGATCCAGGATCTGGGCCGCATCGGCTACGACGAGGCGCTTACCGTGCAGCGTGCGCTGCACGAGCGCGTGGTCGCTGCGCGCGATGGCGGGCCCAGCGAGCCGATGCACCTGCTGCTGCTTGAGCACGATCCCGTGGTCACCGTGTCTCGGCGCCCGGGTGCGGTCGCGAACCTGCTCGCCACGCCCGACATGCTCAAGCGCGCCGGCGTGAGCGTGCGCGAGACCGATCGTGGCGGCGACATCACCTATCACGGGCCGGGTCAGCTGGTCGCGTATGCGATCTTCGACCTCAATCGGCTCGGCATCGGCATCCATGGCCACATGCGCCTGCTCGAAGAGATCGTGCTGGGCACGCTCGCGAGCTTCGGCATCGCGGGCGAGCGCGATGCCACGGCCACCGGCGTCTGGGTCGGCCCTGAGCCCTTGCGAAAGATCTGCGCGCTCGGCGTGCGTGCGAGCCGGTACGTGACCATGCATGGGCTGGCCTTGAATGTTGCGCCCGATCTGTCGCACTTCGGGCTCATCGTGCCGTGCGGGCTCGTGGGTCGGCCCGTCACGAGCATGGCGGCCGAGCTCGGTGCATCGAGCCCGCATTTCGCGGCAGTGCGTGATGAACTCGCGAGGCAGGCACAGCTGAAGGTCGCCGACCTCCTGGCTCGCCCACGCGCGGCGATTGAACCATCGTGACCTTTCGCACAGCGCCTGCGCCCGCATGATGCTGCGTGCAGCTGCCGAACCACCGTGAGGCCGTGAGCCGAGGCGCGCCGGACCGCGTGCCGATCGCGATCAGGTGCCGGGATCGGCGGGGGCGTCGTCGTCCAAGTCAGGAAGCTCAGGTGGCTGCAGGGTGGTCATGCGCTGGAAGCGCGCGAAGAGCGCCTCCACGCGATCGGCCAGCGTGGAGGTCGGCTCGAGCGCATCGCGCGGCAGCCCAAGGTCCTTGAGCAGGTCGTCGTTGAGTTCGATGAGGCCGTCGGCCCAGAGCAGCGAGGACTCCTCGAAGGTGTCGGTGTATTCGTCGTCGGGGAGATCGCGGCCCCAGAGCGCGCTGCGTTGGTGCACGGCCGAGCAACCGCGCGCCTGGGCCACGCGCTCGATGGCGCCGGCCACATCGCGCTGCGCCGACCGGGCGCGCTCGCTGAGCACCTTGTCGAAGGCTTCGCTGACGGCCTCGTGGACCTCGGACAGGCCCATGCGCGCGACCTCGACCGCCTTCCACTGCTCGTCAGTCGGTCCGTCCTCGCCGCCGGAGAACGCTTCGCGCTGCGCCTTGAGGAACGCCTCGTTGGCCTTCTGCCAGCGGTCGTCGCTTGCATCGAGCGCGGCGGTCATCGCTTCGAGCGTCGAGTCGCGGTAGAGGTAGGCCTGCATCATGCTGCGCGCATCGGCGCAGCCGATGGCGCCGGTCGCGGCGGCCTTGGCGGGTGCGGGCGGATCGCCAGCCAGCGCGCCAGCGAGCGCGAATGCAGCGGCGGTCGAAGCGAGAAGGACAGCGATGTGGCTCGTACGCATGGTGGTTCCTGTCAGTCGAGGGTGATGTTGAGTTCCTTGGCGACATCCTGCGTGATGTCGATCGACTCAGGCATGGTCACGAAGGTGCGCGCCTGCAGCTGCAGGAAGATGCTCGCGGGTTCGCCCGGCTCGAGCGCGTCGGCAGGGGGAATGAAGCGCAGCACGAGGTCGA
>VGXJ01000049.1 GCA_016873375.1 Phycisphaerae bacterium | reverse complement strand
GCGCTCGCAGCGCTGCAGCGCGTGCAGGTGCAGCTCCGCCAGGCGCTGCGCGAAAACGAGGACCTTCGCTCCCGCGCCGCGCGCGACGCGGGCGACAAGGTGCCTGCCGAACGCTGGCGCACCCGCATCAACGGGCTCCTCCAGGTGGGCATCGAGCTCAATCAGGTCCAGGACTTCCACACGCTGATGGACAGGATCCTGGACGAGAGCCGCCACCTCCTGAATGCCGATGCCGGCACCATCTTCGTGCGTGAGGGCGATCGGCTGCGCTTCGCCTTCTTCCAGAACGAAACGCTCGCACGACGAACCCGCACCGGCGAGACACCGCCGATGCAGACCTTCCGCATCCCGATCAATGAGCGCAGCATTGCGGGCTGGGTCGCGCTGACCGGCCAGCCAGTCAACATCACCGATACCGATCGGCTCGATCCGAGCCTCCCCTTCCGATCCGAGCCTCCCCTTCCGCTTCGATCACTCGTTCGACCAGCTGCTCGAATACAGCACCCGCAGCATGCTCGCGATGCCGCTCAAAAACCGGCTTGGCCGCGTGCTGGGCGTCATCGAGCTCATCAACGCGCGCGACGACCAGGGGCGCCCGCGCGACGGCGGCTTCACCGACGAGGACCAAGCGCTGATCGAGCACTTCGCGAGCATCGCAACGGTCGCGCTCGAACGCACCCACCTGACCGAGAGCATCATCATGCGCATGATCCGCATGGCCGAGGTGCACGACCCGAGCGAAACGACTCCGCACGTCGAGCGCGTGTCCGGCTACGCAGCGATCCTCTTCGAGGAGTGGGCACGCCGCCGAGGGCTCGAAGGCGCCAACCTCGAGCGCCAGCGCGATCGACTGCGGATCGCGGCCAAGCTCCATGACGTGGGCAAGGTCGGCGTGAGCGATCGCGTGCTGAAGAAGCCCGGGCTGCTCGACGAGCACGAGCGCAGCGAGATCGAGCGCCATGTGCTCATCGGCGGCGACCTCTTTGATGACATGCCCACCGACTACGACGAGGCCGCACGCGAGGTGGCGCTGATGCACCACGAACGCTGGGACGGCACGGGCTACCCCGGCATCCTCGAGGGAGGGCAGCAACGCGGCCGTCGCGGCGAGGAGATCCCCGTCTTCGCGCGCATCGTGGCCATCTGCGACGTCTTCGATGCTCTCTCCAGCGTGCGCTGCTACAAGCCGGCCTGGCCCGAGGAGCGCGTGCTCGACCAGATGCGCACCGAGCGCGGCCGCGCCTTCGATCCGGAGCTCATCGACATTCTGTTTGACCGCCTGGCGGAACTGCGCGCCATCCGCGCGGCGAGCCCGGAAGAGCCGGACTGAGCCATGCTGCTGCTCCCGCTCGCTCTTGCTGGCAGCGTGGCCGCCCAGCAGGCCAAGCCCGCCCAACCGGAGGTTGAGTCGTTCACCGAGATCGCGATGGGTGTCGACATCACGGTGACGGTGGCCGCACCCAAGGCGGCCGATCGACTTGCCGCGGCGCGACTGGCGATGGCCGAGGTGCGCGCCTGCGACGAAGCGCTGAGCGACTGGCAGGCCTCGAGCGAATGCCGCCGCCTGGCCAGCACCCGGGATGTGCCCACCGTGGTGGGCGACCGGCTGTTCTCCGCCACCGAACGGTCCATCGAGATCGCACGCATCACCGACGGTCGCTTCGATCCGACCATCTCGCCCATCGTGCAAGCGTGGCGCACCGCCCGTGCGAAGGGTGCGCTGCCCGACACCGCCACGGTGGATGCGGCACGCTCGCGCGTGGGATGGCAGGAGGTGAGCCTCGATGCCCGAGCGCGCACGATCACCTTCAGGCGCGATGGGATGGCACTCGATTTCGGTGGCTTCGGCAAGGGTTTCGCCGCCCAACGCGCCAGCGCGGCGATGGTGGCATCAGGCCAGCCGAGCCACCTCGTGGCCGTGGCGGGCGACCTCGTTGCCGGTCCGGTCGCTCCGCCCGGCAAGCCGGGCTGGACCATCCGCAAGGAAGACGGGCTCAGCGAACCGTTCGAGCTCGTGCTGCTTGGCGAGGCGGTCTCGACGAGCGGCGACCTCGAGCAGTTCATCGAGATCGATGGCGTGCGCCACTCGCACATCATCGATCCGCGGACGGGCCAGGCGCTGCGCGACCGCACGGCGGCGTGCGTGCGCGGGCCGGATGGCGCGTCGTGCGATGCGCTGGCGACTGCGCTCTGCGTGGCGGGCGCGCGCGATGCCGCGACGCTCATGCGCTCCTTCGCGGGCTACCGCGCGAGCGTGACCACGGTCGATGCGCACGGCGTGCGGACATGGTCCACCGCACCCGGCCCAGAAGGGTCACCATGCGCAGCCGAAGCAGTCCGGGTTCCCGACGCCATTACCGTGCCCGCTGCCGCGAGCCAGCCGAAGCGCTGAACGAGACCACTGCCGCCGTCAGGCTCCCTGGCCGGGAATCGCCACGGGCGCCTGCGGATTGGGCCCGAACTGCAGCGCCTTCGGCATCAGGTCCTCGGTGTCGTTCATCGCCTGCTCCCAAGTGATTTCCTTGCCGCGGTACGCCGCCATGCGGATCATGATCGCGCAGAGCGTGCTCTCGGCGATGCGCTTGCCCTCGTTGAGGTAGCTGCCACCGCGGATGCTCGACTGCAGGTCGATGTGCTCCTGCACATACGGATTTCGCTGCTTGCCAGCGAACTTCCATGCCTTGGCGCCGGTGATCAGGGCGCTGCCTGAGGACAGCTCCGCCACACCGTCGCTGCCGTGGATGAACTCCTGCACGCGACCGTCGGTCCCCTCCTGCTGCCGCGCCATCGACAGCGCGAAGCGATTGCCGGGATAAGTGAAGTCGCAGGCGAAATGGTCGTAGATGTGGCCGTACTTGGTCTGCGTGCGCGACTGGCGGCCGCCGGTGGCGACGCAGCGCTCGGGCACCGCCTGGAACGCCCAGTTCACCACATCGATGTTGTGCACATGCTGCTCGACGACGTGATCGCCCGAGAGCCACGCGTGGTAGAGCCAGTTGCGGACCTGGTTCTCCATGTCGCTGCGGTCGGCGCGCGGCTCCACATCCCACAGACCCTGCTGGTTCCAGAAGCACCGTGCGCCCACGACCTTGCCCAGGTCACCGCGGTGGATGCGTTCCATCGCCTCGAGGTAGCACTGCTCATGGCGGCGCTGCGTACCCGCGACCACGCTCAGCTTGCGGCGTTGGGCATCAGCCGCTGCCGCCAGCACCATGCGCACACCGGGGGCATCGACGGCGACCGGTTTCTCCATGAAGACGTGCTTGCCCGCATCGACGGCCGCCTTGAAGTGGCTGGGCCGGAAGCCCGGCGGCGTCGCCAGGATCACCACATCGCAGTCGGTCGCGATCACGCCCTTGTACGCATCGAAGCCCGTGAAGCAGTTCTTCTCGGGGACCGTGCCCATCTCGCCCTTCTCCGCGAGTCCCTTGCGTGCACCCTCGACGCGTTCGGGGAAGAGATCACCGAGCGCCACGATGCGCACGACGCCCTTCGTGGCCTCGCCGGCCTCAAGTGCGTTGAAGGCAGCGCCGGTACCGCGCCCGCCGCAGCCGATCACGCCCACGCGCAGCGCCTCCGCGCGACGGCCCGCGGCGAGCACGCCCGGTGCGGCCATGACGGCAGCGCTCGCGGCCACGCCCTGGATGAAGGTCCGACGGTCAACGGATGCGTGCTCGATCACGGCAATCTCCTGTGGGGCTCGGTCGGGATAGGTCCTGTCACTCGTCGCAGACGATGCGGAAGCCTGCCCACGGACCATCGGCAAGCCACCAGATGCTCTTGGGAAACTGCGGATCGCTGGCGTTCCAATCCTCGCTGTCGGCGAGCGCCGTGTCGCAGGCGATCGACGCCGCCGGGTCCTCGAAGCCGCCGCCCATCAGCACGCCCGTTCCGTCCGGTGCCACGCACCACTCGCGGACGTTGCCGCAGAGATCGAAGAGGCCGCTCGCGTCGGGCTTGAGCGAGCCCGCCTTGCGCGTGGCGTCCTTCGCGTTCTCGAAGGTCCACGCATGGTCCTTCATCGACTCGGCCGTGATCCCCGATCGCGCGCACAGGTGCTTGCGCTCGGCCACGGTCGGCAAGCGGTATCGACGCCCCGTCTTGGCGCTGAGCCACTCGCAGAAGGCCTTGGCGCTGCTGAAGCTGATGCTGACCGCCGGGAACCCGCTGTGGCCGAAGCCGCGGTCAGCCGCGGTGTAGGGCTTCGTGGGGCGAGTGCACGCATCGGCGGCCGCGTTGCCTGAGGCGCCATCCTTCTGGTCGCGCTTGTAGATGCAGATGTCCTTCCAGTCCCACAGCGTTTCGGTGCGCGCGACCCAGAGCGGCTTCACGCTGCCGTCGGCGCTGCCAGCGACCTTGACCAGCTCGATCTCGAGCGTGGTGCCGGCGATCGGCTCCCGGCGGGACTCAGGCGTCGTGGCGGGCGACGCGGTGGACGGCGCAGCAGAGGTAGTGGCGGCTTCGTCCGCCAAGACCGACGGGTTCGAGACGAGGCCCGACCCGATCAACGAACAGACAAGAACCACCGACGCTAACAGCGTGACTCGCATGCGGGTGAGTGTACGGCGAACACACCGACCTTGAGATCAGTCCTCGAACACCAATCGAAAGCCAGCCCACGGAGCCCCGACCCGCCACCACTGGCTCGTCGGAACCTGGGGATCCCCATCGCTGAGTGCGTCCGTGTCCTCGATGGAACGATCACACGTGGCCAACTCGGCCGGATCGGTGAAGTTCGCACCCTTCAGCACAGCGCAATCCGGGCTGCGCAGGACCCACTCACTGACATTGCCTTGCAGGTCGAAGAGGCCCATTGGGTCATGTTGCAGCGATGCGACGGTGTGGACCTTCTCGGCCGAATTGACTGCCGTCCACGCGAAGCGATCGACTTCCACTCGTGTGTCCGCTTGGCACACTCGCTGCCACTCCGACTCCGACATGAGACGAATGGGCCGACGACAGGGCAATGAGATCCACGACGCAAACTCACGGGCCTGTCGTGACGAAACGTACATGGCGGGGCGAGTTTCCCGAGGGCCCCATTCATCGTGAAAGGCGCTTCCGTACGGCGACGACGGTCTCGTCACCCCATCGAGTTTCAGTTCCGCTTGCCGCTCATCCGAAAGAGTGCGGCGGTGATAGAGCTCAACCAGCGCCCACGTATAGAGCTCAACCAGCACCCGCGTCATTTCTGTTCTGGCAACGCACAGATCCCGTCCTGAATCCGCGGCCCCGGGCAATCGCACGAACTCCAGCTCGACGGTCGTTCCTGGAACGCGTACCCGCTCGATCACGGGCTCCCCCACCGGTGGACGCCACGGACCTTCGGACTCCGGGATCGAACTGCACGACCCGACAACCACCGACACCACCAAGACGAGGGCATGACGCATCATGCCGGCACGCTGCTGATCAACTGACGGTGTTCAAGTGAAATGCACTGATTCTTATGCTGGAAGCCAGCAGCCATGGCGCTCGCTACGGCATCTTCAACTCGGCTGCAGGCGAAACCCTTCTGCATCAACCCCAGTCGGCGACGAGGGCACCCAGATCCGCACCATCGACCTGGCCGTTGCCATCGATGTCGCCGGCCCCGGCGTTGCCCCAGTTGCCGAGCAGGATGCCGAGGTCAGCACCATCCACGACGCCGTCGTCGTTCAGGTCGGCAGGCCGGGCCACCGTGCAGTCGTAGCCGTAGAGCTTGACGTCATCGACGCCCGCCTCGACCACCGACCCGCTGAGCAGATCGCTCGCGCGGAAGCGAATCCGCATCGTTGACGTGGGGGGAACGAAATCCGCGATGCGGAAGTTCTTCTGGACCCAGGCGCCGGCGTTCTCTGAGACCACCTCGAGCAACACCCAGGTCGTACCACCGTTGTTGGAGATCTCCACCGGCATGCTGTCCTCGTTGGGAGCTGCCCCGGCATTGTTCGAGTACCAGCGCCAGTAGCTGATGAACGGAGTATCGACGACCGTCGCATCAAAGACCGGCGAGGTCAGCGTGGTCTGCCCACCGTCGACATCGGCCGCACCAACGCTGCCGCCAGCCACGCCGTTGGCGGTGATCCAGCAAATCACGCCGTTGACGGTGTGGTCATCCTCGGGCTGGGCGGCCGTGCCGACCGGATTCGCGCGGACCCATTGGCCGGCGGTGGCGTTGTCGCCAGCACCCCCGACCGTCCAGCCTTGGTCGATCTCCATCTCATCCGTGAACCCCGTGGCCACGCCGAATGCGGTGGTGGCCGGCAGGAACCCCGTCGAGGGAAGCCGGAACGTCTCGGTCGCCGTCGTGAACTCGACCGCGAGCCCGACAGCGCTGCCGCAGGTGACCGCAGGCAAGGTTGCCGAGTAGGTGTCTGCATCCACCTGCGTGACGGACAGGCTTTGCGTACCGCCGGGCGTGTTGTAGTAGAAGCGCTTGTTGGTGACCGTGACACCAGGCTGCACGATGGCATCGAACGTGACGGGCTGGCCGGCAGGAGACACCAGCTGCGGGGCGCCGCCCGGGAACGACAGCTGAACGGCGTCCTCGCCCATGCGCCACACGAACAGCCCGCGCTCTAGGTCGCTCCCGATCACCGTGCCGCTGGGGAAGTACGGATAGCACGACCACAGCCCATTGAACTGCGCCGAGTCGGAGCCGGGGTAGGTATCGAAGTATGCCACTTCGGTCACGCTCGACGGCGTACCTGCATTGCTCACGTCGAACACGCGCAAGCCGCTGCGGTAGTTGGCGGCGAACATCTTCCCGTTGTGGGTGTAGCAGTTGTGCGTGATCGCAGGCGTGCTGTTGTTGAACTGACCGAGGTAGGTCAGCGATGCCAGGTTCTGCACGTCGATCACATATGTGGTGGTCAGCGGCTGGCTCGCACCCTCGTCAAGCTCATCACCGAGCAGGAAGTACTTGCGATCCTCGGTGAGCCAGCCCTGGTGGCTGTAGCGTGCATTCGGATAGAGGATCCGGCTCAGGAGCACAGGCGCTGCCTTGTTGGTCACATCCACGACATACAGACCGGTCTCGACGTTGCCGCCGTTGAGGCCCGAGCAGCAGAACGCGATCTCCTTGCCGAGCAGCAGAACGCGATCTCCTTGCCTGCATACGGGCCACTCGTGTAGCTCACCACCTGCGCATCGTGGACGTAGTAGGCGGCCCATTCGCCCACGTACTGCGGCGACCCGGGCGTCGCATTCAGGTTGTAGAAGCGCAGGCCGCTCGATCCACCGCCGCAGCGATAGAGGTAACCGCTCTGGGTGTTGATGGCCACGTTGTGGGTCGCCAAGCCGCCCGAGCCGGCCGTCACCGTGCTCTCCAGCGTGATCACGCCGCTGTCGACCTGCGACAGGTTGATCGTCTGGATGCCCACACCACCCTCGGTGACGACATAGGCGCGATTGCCGAACACCTTGGCATCGCGCCACAGGCTCTGCGCACCGGGGACGAAGCCGAGCTTGACCGGCGCAGCGGGGTTCGTCACCTCGTACACCGCGGTGCCGTCGCTCACGCACATGATCGCGTACTCGCGGCCCGATGGGCTGACATAGCCCCAGCAGTCATTACCGCTCGAAGCACTCGCGTTGATCGAGGCGAGCGGGATCCAAGCCTTCAGCACGATGCCCTGGGCATCGAATGTCTCTGCCGCCAAGCCACCATCGGCTTCGCGCCACGCGGGGGCGATGACCGCGGCTTCTCGATCACGAACCTTGCCATCGTCTTCATGAGCCAGCGCGGACAGCGCCAAACCAGAGAGCAGGGTGCAAGCAACA
Organism: Phycisphaerae bacterium; assembly: GCA_016873375.1. Taxonomy (GTDB): domain Bacteria; phylum Planctomycetota; class Phycisphaerae; order Phycisphaerales; family SM1A02; genus SYIB01. The sequence continues at coordinate 1,863 of VGXJ01000049.1, read as the reverse complement.
AGGGTCGCGGTCGTGGAAGCGCGCATGCGTTCTCCTTCTTGGTCAGATCGAGGCCGAAGGGAGTCTAGCCCGTTTCAGGGGACAGGGAAACGACCTTCGGGGATTACCGGGCGGAATCCCGTCGGAGCGGCATCGCCTCGGGGCTGAGCGCCACAAGGAATGCCTCGAGATCCGCCCGCTCATCGCTTGTCAACCCGAGCGGCTGCAAAACTGCCTCGCGATGGTGATCGAGCGCGATGGCTCCCTCAAGCGTGTCGTAGAACGCGATCACTTCTGCAAGCGTGGCGAAGCGCCCGTCATGCATGTAGGGGGCCGTGAGCCCAACCCCGCGCAGGCTCGGCGTACGGAACTGGCCCCATGTTTCGGGATCATCCTTGAGCGATCGGACCAGGCGCGCCTCGGGGCCATCGCGATCATCGCTGAAGGTCCCGGCGCTCGAAAAGGGGTCGGCCTTGAGCCGGGCGATCGCATCGCGACGACCGGGATCGCCGCCCAGTCGACCGTCGGGCCCCGGTAGCCCGAGGTTGTGGAACTCACCATCGGTGAACTCCCGACCACCATGGCATTGGATGCAGTTCGCCTTGCCCGCGAAGAGCAGCCATCCGCGGCGCGCCGCCGGCGTGATGATCCCCCCCGCCGCCTCGTCATCCATCGAGACCGTGCCCTGGCCCACCGCATCGGCCCAGCGATCGAACGCCGACAGCGGCATGTCGAGCGTGCGCTGGAACGCACCGAGCGCTTTCATCGACGCACTGAAGACAAGGTCGATGGCAGCGCGTTGTTCTGCGGACAACTGGGCCCACGACTGCGCCATCGCGTCGCTCTCGCCACCGTCGGCGAGCGCAGGCCGTGCAGCAAGACCCTTGGGCACCGCATCGAGCGCCGCGGGAAGCGCGCCGCACGCAGCTTCCAGACCCTTGGGCACCGCATCGAGCGCCGCGGGAAGTGCGCCGCACGCAGCTTCCCACAGTCGTCGCACGCCCGGATCGTCGCGAATGGCCACTGCAAACCGCGTGCGATCGAACGCATGCTCCGTCGGCTGCTCGATGGGTTCCGCTGCCTGCGACCAGATCGTGTCGGCGCGACCGTCCCATGTGAACCAACGACGACGCGCCGCACCGAGGATCGTCGGAGTGTTGCGCGAGCCAGTCCCCTCGCCTTGGGCGACACGCTTCCCATCGGTGAAGGCGTGCTCGGGATCGTGGCAGGTTGCGCAACTCACGGTGCCGCTGGACGAGAACGACTCATCGAAGAAGAGGCGGTCGCCGAGCGCGACAGCACGGGCGTCATCGGCGAAGCGGTTCGTCGGGTCGGGCGGCATGGGTGCACGCGCCTGCGTATGCACGGCGAGCGCCCTCGGCAGGTTGGATGCCGCCGCCGATCCCAGAGGCGAGAGACCGGCTCCACCCTGCCGCATCAGGTGCAACGACCACCACGCCAGACCAAGCATGGCCGCCAGCGTGAAGATGCCGAGCCGGCGCTGCGCGGTCACGGAGCCTCCACCGTGCACTGCGCACGCCGCCACTGCACGCCGTCAGGATCGCCCAGATCGAACGCCAGTTCCCATCGGCCGCTCATGTGCAGCAGCACGCCCTTGACGACGAACCGCCCCGGACCGACTCGCTCAACCACCGGGCGGACGTTCATGCCATGGCCGTGGTGCGGCATCTCGGCATCGAGTTCCAGCGACACGTCAGCAGGCGCACCGTTCGCATCATCGACGCGGACCTCGAGATCGAACGGATCGCTGTCGGGCAGCGCATCACGCTCACCCGCCACACGCCACCAGACCGTGAGCAATCCATCCTCGGTCACGGCCTTGCGCACCCACATCGAGTCGGAGTGCTGGGGCAGGCAGGCCTG
>VGXJ01000048.1 GCA_016873375.1 Phycisphaerae bacterium | reverse complement strand
GGCGCCCGGCATCGTTGAACTGCTGGATCGCCCGCACGAGATCGGCGGCATGCGCGAAGTCGCCGGCTGCACCACCAGGCTGCGGGTCACCGCGCAGCGCCAGGACATTGCTCACGCCGGCCTCGGCATACCGCGCCAGGATGCCGTCGATCTCCGCCGCGCTGTGGCCCACGCAGGTTAGGTGCGGCATGGGGTCAAGGTTCGTGTCGCGCCGCAGTCGCACCACAAGGTCGTGGGTCAGCGCACGCGTGGACCCACCGGCGCCGTAGGTGACCGAGACGAAGCTTGGTGCGAGCGGCTCGCACTCGGCAATGGTCGCGAAGAGGGCACCCCATCCGGCTTCGGTCCGGGGGGGGAAGTACTCGAAGCTCGCGCTCATCGAGGGGCCTGCGAGGATCTGCGCCAGGTGCATCGGAGCAGTCTATGGCCGCCCGCCCGCACGGCCGTACACTCATCGACATGTCATCTCGATCGCGCGTGCCACGGCCGGCGGCCCGCCGCCTGAGCCTCTACCTGCGGGAGCTCAAGCTCCGCGCGCGTGACGGTAGTGCCACGATCAGCAGTCGCCAGCTCGGTGAAGCCTTGGGCCTGACTGATGCGCAGGTTCGCAAGGATCTGGCGCACTTCGGTCACTTCGGCCAGCCCGGCGTCGGCTACCGGTGCATCGACCTGCTCGAACGCCTGCGCATGATCATGGGTATCGATCGCGCGTGGCCATGCGTGCTGGTTGGGGCCGGCAACATCGGCCGCGCCCTGCTCTCGTACCGTCGGTTCGAGGAAGATGGATTCGAGATCAAGGCGGTCTTCGACCGATCGCGCGAGATCGTCGGCACGACCATCGCCGGCCGCAAGGTGCGCCCAATCGAGGATCTCGTGCGTGGGGTGACCTCGCTCAAGGCCGAGATCGGCATCATGGCCGTGCCGGCCGATGCAGCACCCGACGTTGCCGCGATGCTCGTTGATGCGCGGATCCGAGGCATCCTCAACTTCACGCCCTGCCGGCTCGATGTCCCGGATGCCATCTGCGTACGCAACGTGGACTTCAGCGTGGCGCTTGAGCAACTGGCGTTCGATGTCAGCCTTGCCGCCGCCCAGGACGACGACTCATGAACCGATGCCCGCTTCTCTCCCTCGTGATCGCCCCTCTCGCAGTGCTGGGCGGCTGCTCTGCCACGGTCGTCTCGCCGTCGCCAAACGACGCGCTCCGTCGTGACATGCAGGCAGCCGTCGATCGCTCGCAGGCGCTGGAACGGGAGAACCAGGAGCTGCAGAACAAGCTGGCGACGGCCATGGCGGCCGGGAGCTTCTCGCCCGAGGCGATCAAGGCGTTGCCGACGGTGACGACCTTGGTGCTCAACCCTGCGCCGGTCCTTGAGCAGCGGCCCGACGGATGCTGGGTCGTCGTCCGTGTGGAAACCCACGATGGCCGGGGCCGCTTCACGCAGGCGGTCGGCACCATGGGGTTCCGGGTTTTCTCCCTCACGGCTCCCGCGGGAGCTCAATCGCTGCTGGCCGAGAGCTTCGCGAGCCCCCTGCAGGTTCGGGAGTCCTACCGCGGGGGGGTCATGGGCACCTATTACTCCTTCGAGATCCCGCTGGTTGCCGGGGCCGCCTGCCAAGGGCCCCTCAGCGTGCTAGTGGTCTACGAGGATGCGCTCACCAAGGTCAGAATCGAGGCGGTGGGCCACACGGCGGTGAAGCCGGTCCTGATGGGCAAGTGATCGTGCCACTGCCTTCAACAACCACCATTAGCATGAACCGGATGCCAATGCCGACACAATCCATGGTGCGTTCGGTGCTGCTGGCGGCAGCCTTGCTGGCGTGCGTGGGCGGTTGCCAACGTGTGCTGTTCAACCCTGACGAGCCGTACAACCAGTACGACCGCTACGACCGGCTTCGCGATGGCTTCTCGCCTCAGGAGTTGCCCGATGAGTACGGCGTGCCGCAGCCGGCGCTCCGCGCCCGACTCAGCCCCAACTCGTGAACCCCTTCAAGGCCTGTCAAGGTGTGATCTCAAACAATCGTTGCAGATCGAACGATTCGTGGCCGATGAATCAAAAGAGCCACGCCCCATGTCGTACTCGCCCACCAAGCCAAGCGCCTCGACCCGCCGCACCCGCATCGTGTGGTCGGTGTTCATCGCGGCCATGACCCTCACGGCGGGGCTGCTCATGCTTGGTGACACCGGCGCCCCTCCGATGACCATGGCCGTCAGCCCGGTGCAGATCGGCAGCAGCGTCGGACCGGTTGAACCTCGACAAGCACCCGCCGCCTCGTGGAAGGGGGTCGTCGTCCACGGATCGGGAACCGCCGGCGGCGATCCTGAGCTGCTCAGCCGCCAGACCGGCGGCGCAAGCTTCCACTTCATCATCGGGAACGGGCAGGGCATGGCTGATGGCAGCGTGCACGTGAGCCCGGCCTGGGACCGTCAGGAGATGTGCCGTCACATCCGGCCGACCGCTCCCGGCGGCCTGCTCCGGGCAGCACACGACCCGGCCACGCTGGCCAAGTCGGCCGAGCGCGCGAGCGCGACCACCATCTCGATCTGCCTGGTGGGCAACGGCAATCGCCGCGCCTTCACGGACCTCCAGATGCAGGAATTGGTGACGCTCGTCCGCGCCCTGCAGGACCGGTTTGCGATCCCCGCCGAACGCGTGCTGCTGCGCAGCGATGTGGATGGCACAGCCAGCCCGGGCCAGTACTTCCGGCAGGCTGACTTCGAAGCCCAGCTACGTCGTTGAAGCGCGACCCGGCTTGAGCCGAACGCACCCGATCCCTACACTTCCTGCTCACTTCTTCGCCGGCCATATGCGCGTGGGCGTTTGTCCCGTCGCGGCATCTGGCGGCAATGATTCGCAATGTCTTCCCTCGCTGTCAAGGACATCTTCGGCTTCAAGGTCATCGCCCCGCTCGGTACTGGCGCCGCCAGCATGGTGTTCGCCGTGCAGGACCTGAGCGACAAGCAGATCTACGCGCTGAAGCACGTGGTGAAGAACACCGACAAGGATCAGCGCTATCTGGACCAGGTCGAGCTGGAGTACGAGATCGGCAGCAAGCTCTCGCACCCGAACATCCGCGCGCTCCACAAGATCCACCGGACCAAGAAGTTCTTCAAGGTGGTCGAAATCGCGCTCACCATGGAATTGCTCGACGCCCCGACGCTCGACAAGGCGCTGCCCAAGACCATGGTTGAAGCTGCGGGCATCTTTGCGCAGATCGCACGCGGCCTGGCGCACATGCACGACAAGGGCTTCTGCCATGCCGACATGAAGCCGATCAACGTCATGATCGCTGACGGTGGTACCGTCAAGATCATCGACCTTGGCCAAGCGTGCGCAGTCGGCACAGTCAAGAAGCGCATTCAGGGCACACCGGGCTACCTCGCCCCTGAGCAAGCCCACCGACAGGAAGTGAACGGCCAGACGGACATCTACAACCTTGGTGCGACCATGTACTGGGTGCTTGTAGGCGACACGATTCCCACGGCGATCCCGTCAAAGTCCGACCCGAAGGCGCTCGGGGGAGAGTTCACGCCCGTGGCGGTCAAGCCGCCTGTGCCTCCGGCGATCCGCAATAAGTCGATCCATCCGATGCTGTCTGACCTGATCCTAGAGTGCGTGCAAGTGAGCCGGGCCGATCGCCCTGCTTCCATGCAACTTGTGGCGCAGCGGCTGGAAGACTTGCGCACGCTCTTCGCGGCGCAACCCGATGGCGTTCGCCTGGACACGCGCGGTTGGGGATCGAGCGAATCCTCGCAGGGGTCGTGGGAGCGCTGACGCGCAGCCTGCCCCGTTTGCGGCCAGCCTTGCTGGCGGCGCTCATCGTGTCTTCAGTGGTCCACGCTGCCCCGGCGCGTGCAAGTGATCCTGATCTTCGTCAGCCCGAACGACTGCAGGACCTTCAGCTGTTGCAGGACCGTCTGCAGGCGCTGTCACACGCCGTGCGCCCGACACAGGTGGCGATCAAAGTCACCGAGCTTGGTGGTGGTGGTTCGTGCAGCGGCACGATCATCGATGCTCAGGCAGGCTGGATCCTGACCGCTGGGCACTGCTTCGAGAAGCCGGGCCAGGCGGTGGCCGTCGAACTGCCCGACGGCCGCACGATCCCCGGCACGACCGCCGGCCTGCACTGCGAGGGGAACAAGGATTGCGGACTGGTGAAGTTCGACCCAGTCGAGGGCATCGTGGCGGCGCGACTGGGTCCATCGGCACGGCTGGTCGAGGGCGATTGGCTCGCGCCCTTCGGCCATACGCATGGCTTCATGAAGGATCGCGCAGCGGTCATGCGCATCGGGCGCGTGGTCCGCACGCGCGACCATGCCATCGATCTGGATGCACCAATGTCCGGTGGCGATTCCGGCGGCGGTGTCTTCGACCTGCAGGGCAGGCTGGTGGGCATCGTGAGCACCACCAGCGGCGAGCCCACGCTGGGTTCGATGTGCACGAGCGACTTCGCAGCCTCGCGGCTGGCTGACCTCAAGGCCAGCACTGTGGTCGGCGGCCGCACGATGGACCCTGCAGCACTGCGGGCGCTTTGGGCCGGCGAGCGTGGCGAGTTCGAACCGACCGACGACACAGGACGCCGTGCACCAGGCTTGCGCGAGATCACGGGTGAGCTGACGACACCGTGGCTGCAGTCGGTCTGCCAGGTCATGGTCGATCATCGGCCGGTCGGCATGGCCACGGTGATCGATGCGTCGGGCGTGCTGCTGGCCAAGGACAGCGACATCGGCCGATCGAGCGATGCTGTCGAGGTCACGCTTCCCGTGGGGACGACCGTGCGGGCGCGCCGTGTGGTGCGCGATCGCGACCTCGACCTCGTCGTGCTCAAGGTCGATGGCGATGATCTGGTGCCGATCGAGTGGGCTTTCGATCCCGTGCCGCCCTCCGGCACGATCGTCGTGAGCGCCTCATCGCAGTGGCAGGGGGAGTCATGGGGCGTCACGGGCCTGGACCATCTGCGCGAGAACGCCATCGATGGCTTGTCGGGCTTCCTGGGGATTCGGGTCGAGCAGGGGCCGCCAGGTGGTGCAGGGCTGAAGGTGATCGAGTCCACGATCGGCTCGCCTGCCTGGGTCGCGGGGCTGCGTGCTGGGGATCGCGTGCTGCGCTTGGCAGGGCAGTCGGTCTCGGCTCAAGGTGACATCGGTCGCATCGTGCGTGCCTACGGCGGCGGTGAACTGCTCCTGATCGAGATCGATCGAGATGGATCGCCCATGTCGCTCCTCACTCGCGTGACGGTGCGGCCTGATGATCGGCGCATTTCCCAGAGCACGGCGCTCTTCCCGGCGAGCCGACGGGCGAGCGGCTTCGGAGGCGTACTGCAGCACGACACGCCGCTGCCATGCATGCGCATGGGGGGTCCGCTCCTTGGGCTCGATGGCCGGGCGATCGGCATCAACATCGCGCGACCTGATCGCACAGCGACCTATGCCTTGCCCGCTGCGCGCGTGAAGCCGCTGCTGGCCGCATGGATCGAGGCAGCGAAGGCCGGGACCACGCTGCCGACGGTCCCACCGATCGACCTGTGGCCACCCATGGAGCAAAGTGGTGCACGCTGGATCGGGCACCCTGCCCTGGCGGAACTCGAGGGGTCATCGCTTGTCTATGCCTTCGACCAGCGGGTCGATCCGGGCGTGATCGAGGGATGGACCGATCCCTTGGCGCGCTGCGCCTGGGTCACCGAGCTTGAACCCGGTGCCTATGACGTGTTCATCGAAGCCGGGCTCGTGGGTGAGGTGCAGCGTTTCGCCACGATTGATGTCGGCTACGAGCGTTCATCCACGCAGGATGCCGGCGACGAGGACCAACCGAACGCGGACCTGCCCGATCGATCCACGCGCGTACGGATCACGGCGACGCAACCACCCAACGAACCCGTGGCGGGGCGCATGAAACTCGCCACCTTCCCGGCCGGGCGGCTTGAAGTCGCCGAACGCGGGCCCGTCCTGGTCTGGGCCGGTCGCCCGGGCGCACCCGATCTGGTCATCGGTCGGCTCACCCTGCGAGCGGTGGACGCTCAGGCGAATCCCGGCGAGGATGCACCCAAGGCCGATCCCGATGAATGATCACTGGCACCAGCGCTTCCTTGACCTCAGCCGCACCATTGCCGGATGGAGCAAGGATCCATCGCGCCAGGTCGGTGCCGTCATCGTGAGCCCATCCAAGCAGATCCTGTCGACAGGCTTCAATGGCTTGCCGCGCGGCGTGGCGGACCGGCCTGAGCGGCTCGAGCGACCGGTGAAGTACGACCTGATCTGCCACGCGGAAATGAACGCGATCGTGCAGTGCGCCCGCAACGGCGTGAGCCCGGTGGGCTGCACGATCTACTCGAGCTTCAGCCCGTGCGTGCAGTGCTCGCTGGCGATCATCCAAGCTGGGCTCGCGGAGGTCGTCACCTTCACGGTCGATCATGGCAACGAGCCCTGGTCGGAGTCGATCCGAAAGGCAGTTGACCTCTTCGCGGAAGCCGGCATCTCGTATCGATCGTTCCCGGCTCGATGATCGATGGCCGCTGCGGCGCGTGCAGCGCTCCGCACCACCTACACTCCATCGATGCACGAGCAGCGCGATTGGTTCAGGGTGGATGGCCGTCACGCCTTGGTCGGCGGAGCGACGCAGGGCATCGGCCGCGCTTGCGCGATCGCCCTGGCGAGGGCCGGTGCCCGTGTGACGATCACGGGGCGCAACGACGAGGGACTGGCGAAGGTCGCTGCGGAGCTGGCGGCAATCGGTCCCGGACACGCCACGCTGCTCGTGGACCATGCCGACTGGCAGGCTGTGCAGCGATCGGTCGACGCGCTGGCTGCGCGTGACCCGGTGCACGTGGTGGTGCACAACAGCGGCGGCCCGGCTGCGGGCTTCGCCATCGATGCGGATCCCGCGCAGTTCACGGCAGCGCTCACGCAGCATGTGGCCACGGGCCAAGCGATCATGCAGGCATGCGCAGCAGGCATGCGCGCGGCGGGATATGGCCGGCTGGTCTCGATCACGAGCACGAGCGTGGCGACGCCGCTGCGGGGCCTTGGGGTGTCCAACGTCGTGCGTGCAGCGGTCGCCAACTGGGTGCGCACGCTTGCGCATGAGCTTGGCCGCTTCGGGATCACGGCCAACAACGTGATGCCTGGGTTCACGCGAACGGGTCGGCTCGCCTCGCTCTTCGAGGGCAAAGCGCGTCGCGGCGGTGTGGAGGTTACGGACATCGAGCGCGAGGCGATCGCCACGATTCCGGCGGCACGGATCGCCGAACCGGACGAGATCGCGGCGGCGGTGCTCTTCCTCTGCTCGCCGGCGGCGAGCTATGTGAATGGCGTGAACCTTCCGGTCGACGGCGGCCGCCTTGTGCAGATGTGATCGATGGCCGAGTCACGCGACATCACCAACGCATCGCACGAGACACTCGCTCGAAGCCGTCGCGTGGGTTCGATCAATGCGCTGGCGGCGCTCCTGGGCTGGAGCACGGTGCCGCTTCTGTTGCGCGATCTTGCTGCACGGGGCGTGGACTTCTGGAGCAACAACGGCTGGCGCTACGGCGCGAGCGCCGTGCTCTGGCTGCCCTATGTGCTCTGGCATGCGTGGAAGGGCCGCATGCCAAAGGGCATCTGGAAGGCTGCCATCGTGCCGAGCATCGCCAATGTCGCGGGGCAGGCCTGCTTCACGGCGGCGTTCGGAATGGCCACACCAGGCATCGTGACCTTCGGGCTCAGGAGCCAACTGATCTTCGTGGCGCTCGGTGCGTGGTTCCTCTTCCCGGCCGAGCGTGCGGTCATGCGCACAGTGCGGTACGTCGCGGGATTTGCCTTGCTCATCACCGGCCTCATGCCGGTGCTCTTCGGTGGTGAGTTCTCGCTGGGCGGCGCCAACGGATCGGGCGTCCTCATGGCGGTCTGCTCGGGTCTGGGCTACGCCTGCTACGGCCTGGGCGTGCGCCGCTTCATGGCGCCGTATCACCCGGTGCTCGCCTTCGCGGTGATCTGTCAGCTCACGGCGATCGGCTTGATCGCGTTGATGCTGGTCTTTGGCCGGGAGGGCGGCACGTATGTGCCCTCGCTCGGATCACGCGAACTCATCTTTCTCGCGATCAGTGCGGTGGCGGGCATCGCTGCGGGCCACGTCTTCTACTACGTCGCGATCGCGCGGCTTGGCGTGGCGGTGACGAGCGGCGTGCTGCAACTGCAGCCGTTCCTAGTGAGCGCGGCGAGCGCGTTCGTGTTCGAGGAGCGCCTCACGGGATTCCAGTGGCTGGGCGGTTTCGTCGCCGCGGGCGGCGCGGTGCTCATGCTCACCGCCGAGCGCAAGGCGCCGCAGCAGGCGCAGGCCAGCACCAAGACCGGTGACTGACGCAAGCCGGACGGACGCCGTCGGGATCGTGCTGCACAAGACGCGCGAGTGCGGCTCAGCGCGTGGCGGCAAGCGCGTCCACGAATCGCCAGACCTCGTCGAAGGTGTTGAAGAGCGGGGCCGGTGCAGCACGGATGACGTTGGGCCTGCGCGTGTCGCAGGCGATGCCCACAGGCAGGAGCTGCGCATGCCGCTCCATGCAGCGCTCGTCGAGCTGGATCGAGAGCTGCGCGCCGCGTTCATGCGTGGCTGCCGGCGTCAGCACGCGCGCCTCGGGCACGCGCTCACGCAGGAGCATCTCGAGGAACGCCGTGAGCCGCAGCGACTTGGCGCGCAGGCGGTCGAAGCCCGCGGTATCGAAGAGCTCGAGACTCGCGAGCAGCGGCGCCATGCCGATCACGCTCGGCTCGCTGACCTGCCAGCCATCGGCTCCCGGTGTCGCGACGAAGTCACGCTCCATTGCCATGCGCGTGGCGAGCGGAACGCCCCACCAGCCTGCAAAGCGCGGCGTGGCGGCGTCGAGGCCGTGCTGCTCGTGGATGTACAGGCCCGCGGTCGCCCCCTGTCCACCGTTGAGGTACTTGTAGCCGCACCACGCCGCCGCGTCGGCACCGAGTTCGTGCAGCGAGAGCGGTACGTTGCCCATCGCGTGCGCCAGGTCGAAGCATGCGAAGGCGCCCGCAGCGTGCGCTGCGCGGACCAAGGCCCCCAGGTCGAGCAGCTGGCCCGTGGCGTAGTTGACGCCACCCACGAACAACAGCCCCGCGCGTTCGCCGGCGTCGTTGCAGGCGCGCGCGAAGTCCTCGGCATGCAGCAGGCCGTCCGCGCGCGGCGGCACCTCGATGATGCATGCACCGGGATCGAAGCCACGAGCCTGCACATGGCTCCGCACGGCGTAGCGGTCGCTCGGGAACGCGGTGGCCTCCATGATGATCCGGTCGCGACCTGTGTGCGGCCTCCAGAACGATGCCATCAGCAGATGCAGCGTCTCGGTGAGACCAGCCATGGCCACGACCTCATGCTCGCGCGCACCGGCGAGTGCGGCGAGCGATCGACGCGCATGAGCGTGGTAGTCCATCCACGGTCGCGCTCCCTCGATGCGCGCGTAGTGGCCGCGCGAACCCCACTGGTCCATGACCTCTTGTACGAGCTCGCGCGTGCGCCGCGCCATCGGTCCGAGCGAGTTCCCCTGGAAGTACACGAGCGGTGCACCGTCGGCACTGCGTGGAAGCTCGAATCGTTCGCGCAGGGGCGCGAGCGGATCGGTGGAGTCCGCCCAGCGGGCCCACTCGCGCGTGGTCTCGATTTCGGCGGCGTTGAGGTCCAGGACGGTGCTCGGCATGCGCGGATCGTAGGATCGCGGCGTGCAGATGCCCGCAGCGATCCAGTGGTCCGA
>VGXJ01000047.1 GCA_016873375.1 Phycisphaerae bacterium | reverse complement strand
GTGAAGCGCACCGTGTCGTGGATCGCCGCGGTGCCCTCGCCCACGGCCACACCGCCGATCGCGAAGCCCGGCAGGTCCCGCGCCGTGATCTCGCGCACGCTCGCTTCGCGGAGGTCATGCAGGGTGCCGCCCTGCACGATGCCGAAGAGCCCCTGCTCCGTCGGCCGCGCGTGGGCCTTGATGCAACGGTCGAGCCACCGCACGGTGCGCGCGTTGGCTTCCTCGACGCGCCGCCGATAGGTTGCATCATCGAGCTCGGCACGCGCGGGCGGACAGTCGTCGAAGGCCATGATGATGTCCGCACCGAGCGCGTTCTGCACCGCCATGCTCTCCTCAGGCCCGAGCCTGACCTTCGAACCGTCTACGAATGAGCGGAAGGTGACGCCATCCTCGTCGAGCGCGTTGATGTCGCTCATGCTGAAGGCCTGGTAGCCGCCGGAGTCGGTGAGGATCGGGCCATCCCAGCGCATGAAGCGATGGCTGCCGCCGAAGCCGCTCACGCGCTCGTGGCCCGGACGCAGCATCAGGTGAAAGGCGTTGTTGAGGATGATCTGGCTGTTGGTCGAGCGGACCTGCGCAGGCGTGAGGCCCTTCATCGCGCCGGCGGTCGCCACCGGCATGAACGCGGGCGTGTCGAAGCTGCCGTGCGGCGTATGCACGCGCCCGAGGCGGGCAGCATTCGTCGTGGTGCCCGCCAGACGCTCGTAGCGGATGGGCACGTCAGGTATCCCGGCTCGCGCGGCTCAGGGTCTCGCGCTCGGAGCGCGTGAGCGAGCCGATGCCCTGTGCCTGGATCTTGGCCAAGATTCGATCGATCTCGGCGTTGTCGGGTGCCAGCCGGCGGGCGCGGCGTGCCGCACCTGCACGGCTCGTGGGATCGACCCGGCCGAGGAAGTCGAAGAACCCGTGCAGGTGGTGCGTGTTCCCGATGAAGTACCAGCCCGCGATCGCGCCCCCGAGGTGCGCAGCCTCGCCGCCGGCGTTGTTGCCTGCCCGCACGATCGTCCAGATCGCCCAGCCCAGGAGCAGGATCGCCAGCGTGCGCAGCTTCATGGGAATGACGAAGAAGAGCAGCACCTGCGTGTTGGGGGCCAGCCGCGCCGCAGCGAACATGATGCCGAAGATGCCGGCGCTCGCACCCACGAGCGGCGTGGTGGGGTCGTTGAAGAGCAGGCCCGGGATCGCGGGCAGCTTGAGCAGCGCGAACGCCCAGCCGCCGAGGTTGAGCGCCAGGTACATCAGCGCGCCGAAGATCCCGCAGAGCAGGTAGAAGGCCAGGTATCGCTTCTTGCCGAGGTAGCTCTCGATCACGCCACCGAAGAAGAAGAGCCCGAGCATGTTGAAGATGAGGTGATTCACATCGGCATGCACGAACTGGAAGCCGATGATGCGCCAGAACTCCAGGCCGGTCCAGCCGATGAACGGCTGCTCAACGATGAGTGCCTTGGCGGTCGAGAAGTAGAGCCAGCCCTTGAGGAGCGGCATCAGCTGGTAGCTGATGGTGCCGACCTGCGTCTTGGTGCCGGCGAGCACGATGGGTGCATCACCGCCCATCGAGGGCTGCGTGCGCTCGGCGAACCTGCCATTGGGCAGGCGCTCGACAATCGTCTGCGAGACCGGCTCCGTCAGCTCGACCTGCTTGCCGCGAACCTCATCGATGTCCACGCCCGGAGCCACGCTCACTTGCAGCGGCACCATGCGCGGCGGGAGGAAGCCATCGACCACGAAGACCGCGACGCAGGCGATGATGATCCACGCCGTCACGCTGAGCGAGGCCATGCCACCAACGCCCCCCTGCGGCGGTTCACGCCAGCGACGCGATTCAACGCCCATGTCCGCCGCCTCCTGAAGCCCGCCAGAGGTGGAACGCCGCGATCGTCTTGCCATCCTTGATCCGGCCGGTCGCGATGCGACGCTGCACTTCGTCGGGGTGCACCAGCTCGACCTCGATCTGCTCGTCGGCCTCGAGCGCCTGCTCGCATGGCGTGAGCGAGGTGGCCTCGTAGAGGTGCATGAGCTCGTCGCAGAATCCGGGCGACGTCAGGTAAGTACCGAGGCGACGCACCGATCCCGCGCGATAGCCGCACTCTTCCTCGAGTTCACGGCCTGCTGCGGGCTCCGGATCCTCGCCGGGTTCGAGCTTGCCCGCGCAGAACTCCTCGAGCCACTCGCCGACGGCGATGCGGTAGTTGCGGATCATGACGAGACGCCCGTCGTCGAGGACAGGCACCACCGTGACCGCGCCGGGATGGCGGACCACATGACGATCCAGCATGCGGCCATCCCGTGCTTGCACTTGCAGGCACTCGATGCGCAGGAAGCCTGCTTGGTGGACGATTCGACCGGTCACGCGCGCTCCTTCCGAGGGGTCGGGCATGATAGGGTTCCCCCGTGGAATCGTCGTCGACCAACGAACCGCTCATCCGTGTCGCACGGCTGCGCAAGCGCTTCGGTCGACTGCAGGTGCTCAAGGGCGTGGATGTCTCGTTCGCCGCGGGCCAGACGACCGTGGTGCTGGGGCCCAGCGGCTGCGGCAAGAGCGTGCTGCTCAAGCACATCGTGGGGCTGCTTCGGCCCGATGCCGGCGAAGTCTGGTTCGACGGCCACCGCGTGGATCGCATGCGCGAGGCGGACCTTGGCATCGTCCGCCGGCAGATCGGGTTCCTCTTCCAGATGAGCGCGCTCTTCGATTCGTTGAGCGTGGCCGACAACCTCGCCTTCCCGCTGCGCGAGCACGGCGTGACGGACGACGCCGTGGTGCAGGCTCGAATCCAGCGGGTCGCCACGATGGTGGGACTTGCGTCCGCCCTGCAGCAGATGCCGGCGGAACTCTCGGGCGGGCAGCGCAAGCGCATCGCGCTCGCGCGGGCGATCGTGCTCGATCCGAAGGTGGTGCTCTACGACGAGCCGACAACAGGCCTCGATCCGATCCGCTCGGACATCATCAACGAGCTCATCCTGAAGCTCAAGCGCGAACTGCGCATCACGGGGATCGTGGTCACGCACGACCTGCAGTCAGCCTTCAAGGTTGGCGACCGCTTCGTGCTCATGCATGAGGGAACCATCCGATTTGAGGGCACGGCGGCCGAGCTCCGCGGATGCACCGATCCGGTCGTGCGCCGATTTCTCCAAGGCGAGGCATCGCCCGAGGAACTGGCGGAGATCCGTGGAGATGGACCGTCTACACTGGGCATTCCATGAAGGACGCCGTGCGCAATTTCGTGACGGGACTGGTGAGCATCGGCGCCATCGGAATCTTCGTGGCCCTGCTCCTCATGTTCGGCGAGCTGCGCTGGCTCGTGCAGTCGTCGTATCGGGTCACGGTCGCCGCCAACATAGGCGCCGGGCTTCGAAACGGTTCGCAGGTCACGCTGAACGGCGTTCCGATCGGGCGAGTGGTCTCGGTGACCGTTCGACCCTCCGAGGATCCCCCGGTCCGCGTCGAGGCGGAAATCGATGCTGAGATCGACCTGCCGCAGTCGTGCGAGGTGCTCAGCGAGAGCGGCCTCATCGGCGGCGGATCGAGATTGAATTTCCGCATGCCCGAGGATCCGTCGGCGCGCACGGCGATGGCGCCGCGTGACGGCACCTGGGTCGCCAACGCCATGTTCATGACGTTCGAGGATCGCATCGCCTCGATCGTGAGCGAGGACTTCACGGAATTGGCGCGCAACCTCAACGAGCTCGTGGCGCCGCTGAAGGGCAGCCCGGACGATCCGGCCAACGAGGGCTCGATCCGCACGAGCGTGACGCGGCTGAACCGCATGCTCGCCTCGGCCGAGGCGGCATTCGATGGTGCCAACACCTGGCTCAACGACGAGCAGATGCGCACCGATGCGAAGAGCGCCGTCTGGAAGGCAAGCCAGCTCATCGACCAGGCCAGCGCCGCGATGGAAGCCGTTGCCGGTGCCGCCAAGGGCGTAGAGGGCCAGGCCACCACGCTCGCCGCCGATCTGCGCCCCGTCATCGAGCGCATGCGCCAAACCCTCGAGAATGTGCAGGCGATCAGCGAGAAGGTCAATGCAGGCGAAGGCACCGTTGGCCAGCTGGTGAACAACCCCGACCTCTATCGCTCGCTCGAAGATGCTGGCCGCCGGCTTGCTGCGACGCTGGCTGAGGTCGAGCTCCTCGTCCAGAAGGTCAAGGACGAGGGCTTGCGCCTGGAGTGGTGACTCCGGCGCGTGCTGCACCGCCACACCGGGCGCAAACGCCCGGCCGCAGATTGACAGGACCATGCTCAGACGACAACGCGGAGCCGTACAGCACGGCCCCGCGTTCCCTTGTCTCCATCCGGAGGCGGTTCAGCTCGCCCCGCCGAGCACGACGACCTCGACGCGACGGCTGCGCGCCTTGGTGTCAGCCGGCTTGTCCGGTCCCCACGAGCTGAGCTTGATGGCATCCTTCGGCAGTCCCTTGGCGATCAGGTACTCGCGCACCGCGTAGGCGCGCTCGAAGCCGAGGTGATAGTTGGTGGCGAAGCGATCCTTCGTGGCCTTGATCGGATCCGTGTCGGTAAAGCCCACGACATCGAGCGAACGGCCCGAGTGCGACTCCTTGATGATCGTCACGATGCGGTCGAGGCTTCTCTTGCTGGCGACCTTGAGCGTGCTCTTGCCGCTGTCGAAGAGCACATCGCCCTCGATCACGACATGGATGTCGTCACCGATCTTCTCGGCGCTCACACCCTCGATGCCGTTGAACTCTTCGGCGGCGCCCTCGCTCACCGGCGCCGCAGCGACCGGCGTGAGTGCGAGCTCGGCCGCGGCCTGCTCGGCCGTACGGGCACGCTGCTCGGCGGATCGACGGGCTTCTTCACTCTCTTGCAGTGCACGGCTGCGGTCGTCGAGCTGCGCCTTCAGCGCATCGATCTCCGTGGTGCTCGCTTGCTTCTGCTGCCCTTCGCAACCGACCATCGTCAGCAGCGATACGGCGATCCCGGTCATCATGAACTTCGTCATCCTTGACTCCTCTGGTGTAAACGGCACCACGCGGCGCCGGGGCATCCTGCCCGCGCGCATGGTAATCGCCTTGGATAACAGATCAAGGACCTTCGACGATGCCCGGGAAGGCCACGCGACCGAGGTCGACGAACCACGGCCGGAAGTACACAAGCAGCAGCACCGCCGCAGCCAGGTACGGCCCGTACGGCAGCTCACGCCGGGTGCCGCGGCGGGCAGCCAGCGCAAGCACGGCCATCGCCGCGAGCGCGACGAAGGGCGCAATGAAGAATCCCGCCAGCGGCACGATCCAACCGAATGCAGCGCCGGCGCAGCCGAGGATGTGGACATCGCCGTAACCCATGGCCTCGCGGCCGAAGGCCAGCGTGCCCGCGATGCGGATCGCCCAGATGATCCCCCCGCCGACGAGGTACCCGAACATGCTCGCGGCCATCGGTTCGATCCACGGCGGCGTGGTGCCGATCGATGCGCCGAGGGATGCCCCGATGAAGGCACCAAGCACCGCCGGTGCAAGCACGATGCCGGCGTGACCGAGTTCGCGCACGGCCTCGCGCCGAGCATGCGGGTAGTCAGCGAAGAGCTCACCCTCTTGCACATACTGCTCGTAGTCATGGAAGCCCGGACGCAGCACGCCGGCGCGCAGCAGCGTGGCCAGCTTGACCACACCGATGATGCCGCCGATGGCGGCACCGGCCATCCACACGGGAGCCGCGGGCAGTGGCGACACCACCGTGCCCGGATGCGGCACCCAGCCTTGGACCGCCGCGGCGGCGAACGACAACATGGTCGAAACAACCGGAAGAGCCAAGGGGATGGTGAAGGTCCGCGCATCGATCATCGTGATCGCCACCAGCGAACCGATGCACCACGCCCACGACACGATCATCGGAAGCGAACGCCAGAATCCCTGCTGCGCGAACCAGCCCAGACCGGCCTCGCGCGCACGATCCGCCGCGGTGCCGCCAAAGCACTGCCACCAAAGCGCAGCGAACAGCGCACCGACGACGAGTTCCACGACGAGGTACTGCGGCGAGATGCGGACTCCGCAGCCGGCGCAGCGGCCTCGCACGATGAACCATCCCAGGACCGGCAGGTTCTGCCACCACGCCAGGCGAAGTCCGCACACCGGGCATCGGCTCGGCGGCGCAATGACGCTCATGCCCTGCGGCCAGCGAACCGCCACGACATTGATGAAGCTGCCCGCGCATGCACCGATGCAGAAGGCAAACACCGCACCGAGCGCAGCAGGGCCATGCATGAGAACCCAGTCGGGCAGCGACTCCATGGAACGGCTCAGCGATCTCCTGCCGAGAGACGGCCGATCTCCTCGTCGGCCTCCTTGAGGAGGGCGCGGCAGTGCTTCACGAGCGCAGCACCGCGCCGATAGTCATCAAGGCTCTCCTTCAGCCCAGATTCGCCTGACTCCATGCGCTCGACGAGCCGCTGGAGCTGCTCCATGGCCTGCTCGAAGGTGAGCGTGGCGAGATCATCGGCGGCGGGTTCCTTGGCTGGCTTTGCTGGGCTCATGTTGACTCCTTCTCTCGGGTGGTCACAGTACTGCTGATGCGGCCATCGGCCACGACGGTGGACAGTTCGGCGCCCGGCGGTGCGCGATCGATGGATCGCACCGGCTGGCCATCGGCACCGAGCGTGATCGAGTAGCCACGCTCAAGGACGCGCGTGGGCGAGAGTGCCGCCAGCTGGCGCGCCACAAGATCCACTCGTGCGGCCGACCGTTCGGCTCGACGGGCAGCAGACTGCTCCAGACGGCGCGCAGCATCCTCGACGCGCGCGCGCGCCGCGGTCTGGCGAACGCCCGGATCCAGGCGCGCCAAACGAGCCTCGATCGCCGCCAACATCCTCACCGACCTGCTCGTCGAACTTCGTGCAGCGAGTTGGGCGCGCGCAGCAAGCCCATCGACCCTGGCCTGCGCCGGGACGATCGCGGCAGCCGGCGACTGCATCACGGGGCGGCTGGTGAGGCGTTCAAGCGAGAGCGAACAGGCATCGATTGCATCGCGCACCGCACGATCGAGATCGGCGGCGCGCACGGCAAGTTCTTCGACAAGCGCAGCGCGATCGGCAAAGACGCTGGCGGCAGCCAGCGAGGGCGTGGCCGCGGTGCCATCGGCCGCGAGGTCGGCCAGGCTGACATCGATCTGGTGGCCAATGCCGGTGATCACGGGCAGGCGGCTCTTCACAATCGCCTCGACGATGGCGGCTTCGTTGAAGGACCAGAGGTCTTCCTTGCTGCCACCACCGCGCACGAGCAGGATGCAGTCGAGGGGAAGCGACGGGGTCGCAGCGTTGGCGCGCTCGATCGCGGCGGCGACCTCCGCAGCAGCACGCTCACCCTGCACCAGGGTCGGTACGAGCGTGAGCCGGCAGGTACGACCGCGTTCCCGATGCACATTGAGGACATCCTGCAGCGCAGCGGCGCCCTCGCTCGTGACGATGGCCACATGGCGCGGCACGCGCGGCCACGCGCGCTTGCGGCCGGCATCGAACCACCCGCGTTCGCGGAAGAGCCGCTCGAGCTCCCGCTTGCGGGCATCGAGGTCGCCCTGGCCATCGGGCTCCATGGACTCGGCGATGACCTGCAGTTTGCCCTGGGGACCATAGAAGTCGAGGCGCCCTCGCACGACGACGGCCAGCCCCTCGCGCGGCTCGAAGCCCACGCGCGAGAGTTCGCGTGCGAACATGACGAGGCCGATCGTGGCGTCCTCCTCGCGGAGCGTGGCGTACAGGTGCTGGGAGCGGCTCACGCGGCCGAGTTCGCCGCGCACGGTGAACGACCCTGGAACACCGAGGCGGAGCGCTTCCTTGATGCGGGCCGCGAGCGCGGAAACGGTCATGGGCTGGACGCTGGCCACGCGTTCGCTGCTCGACGCATCGTTGGTGCCGCCCTGCTCGTGACCAGCGGATTGCTGGCGGAAGAGCGCACCCTGGGCAAGACTGGGATCGAAGGGCTTCCGTGCCACAGGGGTATGGTACGGACGATGCCCGCAGGCGATGACACCATCACGCTCCACTCCGGTGTCACCGCCCTGCCGGGCGTGGCCGAGCGCGCGGCTACAAGCCTGCGATCACTCGGGATCCGAACGGTGGCGGACCTCGTGCGCCACCTGCCGATCCGCTACGAGCAGGATCTGGGCGAGCAAACGGCCGAACAGGCCCGAGCCAGCGCGCGCGAGGATGGCGTCGTCGGCGAAATGAGTGCCCGCGGCATGATCACCGCAGTCCGTCACATCCCCGGCCGACGGCCGCGGGTTGAGGCCACGCTCGAAGATGAGTCAGGCAGCGTGCGACTGGTCTGGTTCAACGCGCCGTGGATCGCGCGTCGGCTGCGCCCCGGCCTGCGCGGCGTGGCGCAAGGCAAGGCGAAGAGCCGTGCCGGCTACGTCGAGATGAGCAATCCGCGCTGGCGTGACGAAGCACCAAGCGAAGGCGAGACACCGATCGCCGGCCGGCTGCGCCCGGTGTACGCGGCCACGGAGGAACTTTCGAGCCTGCGCATCGAGTCATTCGTCAAGACGGCGCTGCCGCATGCCCTGCACCTGATCGACGATCCCGTCCGTGCCGCGATCGTCGCGCGGCATGGACTTCCAGCCTTGGCCGATGCCTATCGCATGGTGCACCTGCCTGCCGACGCGGCCGAAGCCGAACGGGGCCGGGCACGCCTGGCCTTCGATGAACTGCTGCTGCTCCAACTCGGCCTGGCGATGCGTCGATGGCAGGCTCGCCATCAGGAGCGTGCCGTGTCGCTGCCGCGCACCGAGGCGATCCATCATGCAATCGTCGAGCGCTTCCCGTTCTCGCTGACGCCCGACCAGATGGCCGTGTGCGACGAGATCGCCGACGACCTCGCAGGCACCGTGCCCATGAATCGACTGGTGCAAGGCGATGTCGGCTCGGGCAAGACGGCCGTGGCGCTCTATGCGGCGCTCTTGGCGATCGCGCATGGGCACCAGGCAGCCATCGTCGCCCCCACAGAGCTCCTTGCCGAACAGCACTTTCGCAATGTCGTGGCGCTCTTGCGCGAGAGCCGCGTGCGCTTCCGGCTCGTCACGGGGTCGCTCTCGGCGCGCGAGCGAACCGAGGCCAATGCCGCGCTCGCGGGCGGGCAGGTTGATCTGGCGATCGGCACGCACGCACTGCTGGGCGACGGTGTGCAGTTCCGCAGCCTCGCGCTCGCGGTGATCGATGAGCAGCACCGCTTTGGCGTGGAGCAGCGTGCAGCGCTTCGCGCCAAGGGCGATGGCCACATGCCGCACATGCTGGTCATGACCGCCACGCCGATCCCGCGCACCCTTTCGCTGACGCTGTTCGGCGACCTCGACGTGAGCTCGATCCGCAGCCTGCCGCCCGGTCGGCAACCCATCGCCACGCGCGTGATGCCGCGCTCGCGATCCACCGAGGTCTATGCCTACGCACGAACCCGGATCGACCGCGGCGAGCAGGTGTATGTGGTGGTGCCGGCTGTCGAAGAGAGCGATCAAGGCTTGGCCGATGTCGCCAGCCACGCCGACGCGCTCGAGGCCGGGCCCTTCGCGGGTCTCGCCATCGGCCAGATGCATGGTCGGCTCGCCCCTGCCGAACGCGATGCGGTGATGAGTGCCTTCAAGGATGGCAGGACGCAGGTCTTGGTGAGCACGGTCGTGATCGAAGTTGGCGTGGATGTGCCCAACGCCACCGTGATGATCGTGGAGCACGCTGAGCGATTCGGGCTCGCGCAGCTCCATCAGTTGCGCGGACGGGTCGGACGCGGATCCAAGGCAAGCCTGTGCGTGCTGATCGGCGATCCCACGGCCGATGATGGCGAGCGTCGGCTCAAAGCCATGT
>VGXJ01000046.1 GCA_016873375.1 Phycisphaerae bacterium | reverse complement strand
CGAGTCGATCAACAAGAAGGACCTGAAGGCGGCGATCGACCTCTTGGCGGAGTGCCTCGTCACGCTCTGAGCCCACGCTAGGGCAGCACCTCAGGCAGCACTGCAGGGCAGCACCGCTCGCGGACGCGGTTCGATGGCGGCCCGTGGGGTCAGCCGAACGAACCTGCACCGAGCAGGAAGCGCGCGATGCGTTCGGCGGCGTCAGGTTCGGTGCGCGCCTCAAGTCGAGCACGCATGGCCCGTCGCGATGCGTGGTCATGCATCAGTTTCAGCATGGGCTCGCCGAGCGCGCGCAGGTTCGCCTCCGGCTCAATTGCATCCTTCGCCAGGACGGCTGCGCCCTCGTCGACCAGTGGCATCGCGTTGTGCATCTGGTGCAGGTCGGCGTGATAGGGATACGGCACGAAGATCGTGGGAACGTGATTGGCTGCAGCCTCACCGACGCTGTTGGCCCCCGCCCGACTGAGCGCAAGGTCGGCTGCACCCCAAGCCAGACCCATGCGGTGCAAGAACGGCATGACGACCGCATGCACGCCCGCAGTCCTGTAGCCAGTCTCGAACCGAGTAGTGCCCCCGCTCACGCCTGGTCCGCACAGGTGCAGCACCTGCCAGTCCTTGAACGCCTTCGGATCACGCTGGGCCTGGAGCAGCATGAAGTCGTTCAGGCTGTTGGCGCCTTGGCTTGCACCCGTTACGAGCAGCGTGTGCACGCCCGGCAAGAGTCCGAGTTGTTCGCGGCACGATGCCTGCTCCGCCGGCGCCAACGCCAGGCGACGCAGCGGCATGCCGATGATCTCTCGGGCGAATCCGGGGATCGTGGGCGTGGGAATCGCGCTCACGACCTCGCGAGCACGACGGGCCACCCAGCGATTCGCTCGGCCAGGCGTGGCATCAAGATTCACCAAGAGCACAGGGACGCCTCGGGCTCGTGCCGCGTGGACCACTGGCGCCGTAACGAAGCCACCGAGCGAGACCACCCATGATGGCTGCAGTCGATCGATCATTCGCAGTACCTCGGCGCGGCCGCGAATGAACGCACGCATGCAGCGCAGCAGCTTCCGTGGCCGCAGCGACATCGGCTCGGCCGGGATAGCCAGATATTCGGCTTCGGCCTCGGTCAGCATCTGTGCGTCGATCGGCCGCTGGCTGCATGCAAAGACAGGCCGGCATCCTGGGTCGATCGCCTTCATGCGCTCTGCAATGGCCAAGCCCGGGCTGATGTGTCCACCTGATCCACCACCGGCCAGCAGCACGCATCGGGCCGCTACGGCGAGCGACGGGCTGGACGACACGCCTGCGCTCACTGCAGCGAAGGTCATGGTTCCGCTGGCTCCGGCATGCCGCCCGAGGCAGCAACCTCGAGCGGGCTCGGAGCGTCACCCGCCCTGCCACCGCCATCGATCTGCGCTTCAGCACGCGCCACGCGACGATCCATCGCGATCACCATGCCGAGGCAGAGTGCCGTCATCATCCAGCCGGTTCCGCCGCGCGAGATCAGCGGCAGCGCAATGCCCTTGGTCGGCGCCATGCCTGTCACCACCACCACATTGATGACCGCCTGCAAGCCGACCGTGGCACCGATGCCCAGCGCAAGCACCCGGCTCATCGGATCCAAGGCGGGCTGGAAAAAGCCCGTTGAATTTGGCGTTGGAACACCCCGTCCGGGGTCGCAGGAGGACGTGTCGGTCATCGGCGCAGGCACACGGCTCGACACCACCTGCACGATGCACCACACGAGCCCCACGTAGAGCAGGAGCACGGCGACGGCGCCAAGCAACCCCATCTCCTCGCAGATGATCGAATAGATGAAGTCTGTAGTGCCTTCAGGCAGGTAGCCGAACTTCTGCACGCTGTTGCCCAGCCCTCGACCGGCCACGCCCCCACCCGAGATCGCACCCATGCTCTGGATGATGTGGTAGCAGGAGCCCTGCGGATCGCTGTACGGGTCGAGCACCGAGAAGATGCGCTTGAGTCGGTACGGGCTGATGAAGACCAGCGCGATGAAGCCCGCCGCGCCGACCGGCAGGAAGGCCACGGCATTCCAGAGGTTCGCTCCACCTGCGAGCAGCATGATCACGGCCACGCCGGTGACGAGGACGGCCGTACCGAGGTCTTCGCCGGCAATGCCCAGCGCCACCACACCCACGATCGCCATGGGCAGCAGAAAGCCGGGGACGAACCGTTGCATCCGCTCGCCGGTGCGGGCGATGTACCACGCCAGACCGATGGGCATCAGCCACTTCGCCAGCTCGCTCGGCTGAAATGTCAGCGGCCCGAGGCTGACCCACCGGCTTGCCCCGTTGACTTCCTTGCCCAGGCCGGGCACATGGACGGCCAGAAGCCCCATCAGGCTGAGGCCCGTCGCCCACACCAGCGGCGAGCGCCAACCCGACCACCTGGCGATCCGCTCGACCGGCAACACCATGCCCAGAAGGAGGCAGCCCATCGACGCAATCGCAAAGATCGTGTGCCGATCGAAGAGCACCGCCGAAAGGGTCGTACGAGTGTCTCGCGCCACCGTGACTTCGGCGCTGTTGACGAACACCACCCCGATGAGGAGCAGCGTCAGGGCGAGCAAAGCAATGCCGTGGCCAGCGCGAAGCACGTCCAGATATCGGCTCGTCGGGGCGCAATCCTTCAGTTCCCACGAGCAGCGGCGCTATCCTCGCGCAATCGATGCGCGTGTACCTCGAAACCTTCGGCTGCCAGATGAACGAACTCGACAGCGAGCTCGTGAGGGGGCAGCTGCTCTCGCTTGGCCACGAGTTCGTTCCGCACCCCGATGACGCGCAGGTCGTGCTCTTCAACACCTGCAGTGTCCGGGAGCACGCTGAACAGAAGGTCTACAGCCGACTTGGGCTCGCTGGCGTTCGAAAGAAGCAGGGCGAGCAGTTGATCGTGGGTGTGATCGGCTGCATGGCCGAACGGGACGGGGTGGACCTGTTCAAGCGCTATCCGCAGGTCGACCTCATGTGCGGCCCGGGCGAACTCGATCGACTGCCCTTGCTCATCGACAACGCCGTCCGCGCGGATGCCGCCGATCGATCAGAGCGGGTCGCCCTGGCCGGCAACAAGAGCCGTCGGTCCGCCACGCTGCAGGCGGCCGAGGACAACCTCGAGATGCTCGACCTGAGCCGGGCGTTCGAGCCGGTCGCCAACGATGCCAAGTCCAAGTCGGCCTACGTGCGCATCACCCGTGGCTGCAACAAGTTCTGCACCTACTGCGTGGTCCCGCACACTCGTGGGGCGGAGGTCCACCGCCCACCTGCGCACATCGTGGACGAGTGCAAGCGACTGGTCGATGCCGGCGTGGTCGAAATCACGCTGCTCGGCCAGACCATCAATCATTATCGGTACACGCACGGCACTGCGTTGACCGTCGATGGTCACGAAGCCCCGCAGGTTGGCCCGGGGCTCGCCGCCTTCCGGAAGCCGCCTGAACCCGGAGCGCGCACCACCACCTTCGCTGACCTCCTTCATCGCATCCACGAGGAGGTGCCCGGGGTCCAGCGCTTGAGGTTCGTGACCAGCTACCCGCGTGATTTCGGCGACGACATCCTGCAGGTGATGCGCGATTCGCCACGCATCTGTCAATACCTTCATGTCCCCGCCCAGAGCGGCAGCGATCGGATGCTGAAGGCGATGAATCGAGGCTACACCGTTGCGGAGTACCTCGAGTTCATCGATCGCGTCACAACAACCCTTCCTGACTGCACGATCGGCGGGGACATCATCGTGGGATTCTGTGGCGAGACCGACGAGGATTTCGAAGCCACTTGCGAGCTCATTCGCCGGGTGCCGTACAAGAACAACTTCATCTTCAAGTACAGCCCGCGCCCCGGGACCGTGGCGTTCGATCGCCTGGCCGACAACGTTCCTGACAGCGTGAAGCGAGCGCGCAACAACGCGCTGCTGGCGCTGCAGAACTCAGTGAGTGCGCGGGTTCACGAACGATGGGTCGGGCGCACGGTCCCGGTCTTCCTCGAAGACATTCGAGAGCGCTCCGCTCCCGCGGTCGCGTCCCTCGGTCATGTTCCACTCAGTGTGGCCGGCCAACTGCCAGCCAATCCCACCGTGGTTCGTCCGACCAAGCAGATTATAGGACGTACTCCAGGAGACCTCATCGTCGCGCTCGCTGCTCCATCCGAGGCCGAATCGATGCTTGGAACTCTTCACCATGCAAGAATCGTTGGGTCCAAGCCGCTCCTGCTTGACGGTGTGTTGGTGGGAACCTAACCTTCAGAGGATCTGACGAGGCGCCTCGCGCGTATCGTCAGACAATTACGGTCTTTGGCTCTGGTCCGAGTGAAGTGGAAAAGGGACCAGATTGTTTCATTTTTGCTTTTTCACTGCCCCTTGTCTTGACCTCCTCAATCGCTGATCTAGGCTGAACTCGGTTTACGGCGTCCCCCGCCGCTAAGCAGTTCCCTCCCCTTTTCCCTAGGTATCGAAAGGAAGAAAGATGATGAAGTCTCTCATCGCGGGCTCCATGCTCGCCGCGGCCGTCGCCTCGGTCGCTTCTGCAGGTTTTACGGGCTACTCCGTTCAGCGCACCGTCACCGCTGCCGGAAACATTCAGTATCAGGTCTTCGCGAACTGGGACCAGAGCGGTCTCGTGTTCCTGAACGCCTTCAACTTCGCTACCCAGTCGGGCACCATGAATGCCCGCCACCAGGACACCCTCACCGCTGAAGGCGAAGTTGGCACCTGGCAGGCCGGTCCGTCGGTCTCGGCTGCTGACCGCAACGACGACTCGTGGGTCACCGCCAGCGGCCTGGCCACCAGCTCGGGCTGGGGCACCGCTCTTGACCCCGGCTTCTCCAACGGCGGCATCGTCCGTGACATCAACAACGGCGCTGGCTGGTACGACGCGACCCCCGGCACCCCGAACGCCATCCAAGCTGGCGGCAACCAGGGTGGCTACCGCATCCTGCTCGCCCAGATCGTTCGCGACGGCAGCGGCGCTGACGACCTCGCGACCTTCTACTTGAAGCACGCATTCAAGGTTGCTGGCACCACCACCGCCCTCTTCGCTGAAGGCACCTTCAGCATCGGCGTCCCCGCCCCGGGCGCTATGGCGCTCCTCGGACTGGCTGGCCTGGCCGGCCGCCGTCGTCGTTGAACCGCGACGAACTTCTTCCTGCCTAGCTGGTGGCCGTCCGAAAGGACGGCCACCTTGTTTTTTGCGATACGGGGGTGCTCTGCCGACCACCTATGCGCGGCGACCCCTCGGCCGGAGTTATGAGGCCCCGTTCGATGCTCTTTTGTGCGGCTCGCACAAAAGTGTGCAACGACCGTTTGTGTGCGCCCGTATGGATTCGACAGTAGGGAGGCCTGTGGGGATGAGTATGCCCGCCAGGCAGTCTGCATTCGTGATTCACATATAGGAAGGGAAAAAGGATGAACGCTTTCTTCGTTTCGTCGGTTGCTGCTCTCGTCGCAGCTTCGGCCGCTTCGGCTGGCTTTACTGGCTTTTCCGCTGACCGCGTGGTGCTGAGCAACGGCAACATCCAGTACAAGGTGTATGCCAACTTCAACGACGTCGGTCTTCCGGCCGGCCAGTCGTGGGTGTTCCTGAACGCCTACAGCCACGCCACCGTGAGCGGCACCATGAACGCCGTGCACCAGGACTTCTTCACGGCTGACGGCGAAGTCGGCACGTGGCAGGCCGGTTCGTCGGTCTCGGCCGCTGACCGCGACTTTGACAGCTGGGTCACCGCCAGCGGCCTGGCCACCAGCTCGGGCTGGGGCACCGCACTGGACCCCGGCTTCACCAACGGCGGCACCGTTCTTGATATCAACAATGGCGCTGGCTGGTACGACGCCACCCCCGGCACCGCGAACACCGTCACGGGTGGACGCATGCTGATGGCGCAGATCGTCCGCACTGCAGCGAACGACTCGATTTATACGGCCAACCTGTCCATCACCTACAAGGTGAGCAACACCAGCGTCCCGATCCAGCCTGGCGCGTTCCAGTACACGATCGGCGTTCCGGCCCCGGGCGCCGTTGCGCTCGCTGGCCTCGCAGGCCTCACCGGCCGCCGTCGCCGCTGATTACGGATCGCTCTCACGAGCGTCATCCTGACTCTTCCATGCCCGCCTGGCCTGCCAGGCGGGCATGTTTCATTTCAACTTACATACAGAATTTTATCGGTGTTCGGCCTCGGCAGGAACCTTTCGGCGTCTCGGTGCGGGTGAATTGCCGGAGTTGGCACCCCTCGCCAGTGGCTGATCCAGGTCATCCCTCACAACTCGTTTTTGGGAAGGAAAGAAAGATGCGCACGCCCTCCGTGTTCGTGTCGTCGGCTGTGGTTCTTGCCGCGACCTCCTCATTGGCCGCCGCTGGTTTCACCGGCTTCACCACCGCTCGTACGGTGTTGAGCAACGGCAATATCCAGTACAAGATCTTCGCGAACTCCAACAACGTCGGCCTGCCCACCGGCCAGTCGTGGGTGTTCCTGAACGCCTACAGCCACACCACCGTCAGCGGCACCATGAATGCCGTTCACCAGGACTTCTTGACCGCTGACGGCGAAGTTGGCACGTGGCAGGCCGGTGCGTCAGTTTCTGCTGCTGACCGCGACTTTGACAGCTGGGTCGCCGCCACCGGGACCTACGGCTCCGGCACCGCGCTCGACCCGAACTTCAGCCCATCGACCGGAGGCTCGATCCCGGCGCTCGCCGGTTGGTACGACGGCACGCCCGCCGTGAACAACCTGGTCGACTCCAACTCGATGTCCTTCATGGTGGCGCAGATCGTGCGCGCGCCGACCGCATCGCTCTACATCGGTAGGCTCGAACTGACCTACAAGGCAAGCGGCACCGCGGTCGGCATCTTCGGCAATGGCAACTTCGTGATCCCCGGCATTCCGGCTCCGGGTGCCGTGGCCCTGGCTGGACTCGCAGGCCTGACCGGTCGCCGGCGCCGCTGAGCGGTGAGGTTGCAAGCCCTCCCGCCAAACTGGGGCCCTTGGGCCGGCGACAACGTCGACCAAGCTCATGGGTGTCACCCTGCGCCCGTCTGGCCTACCAGGCGGGCGCGGTTGTGTTGCTGACCCGTGAGGGCGGGTCGGAGATCCCTAAAGAGTGTGCCCCCTGCCTACCGGCAGGCGCGCCGGCCAATCGGCTCGCCAAACCCCGGAGTGATGTTCAGGGTGGAGCCCGGCAATGCCCCAAAAAATGGTGATTCCTGTCACGAATTCGGGCGTCTTTCTTCCCGCGCACAGGAGATGGGCTAAACTTTTCAAGGTGTTACAAGCGGCGCAGGTGTCTGCCCGCTTGATTCAGCCTTGTTTGAAAGCAGAGGAGAAGCACCGTGAAGATTGGACTCACCCTTGGCGGCCTCACCCTTGGTGGAGTGGCCCTATTCCTCGGCCAGTTGAATGCGACCACTGCGATTCCCGGCACCGACAGTGACGGTGGCCTCGCGGCTGGTCCCGATGTGATCGTGGGTTCGATCCCTGACGTGGCCCGCTACGCACCGGCGATCGTGAGCGGCGTGGAGTACGCGTCGTACGCGATCGGCACGACCAGCTGCAACATCGGCACCACCCAGCTTCAGTGGCAGCCCATGCCCAGCGTCCTGCACCCGACTATTCCCCAAAACTTCTACCGCTTCAAGAATGGCCGCTTCGAGCAGATCGGTATGAGCTGGATCAAGCACGGCTTCTGTGCCTTGCAGCAAACGCTGTGCGGCGCGTGCACCCCGGCTGGCTCCGGCTGCCCGACCGTTCTCGGGATCGGTTGCTCCGATCCCTACACCGCTTCGCTGAACGGCGCTCAGGGTGACCTGAAGAGCCGTCGCGGCGTGAACGCGGCTACAGGTGCTTTCGGCAGCAACTACATCGACCCGTCGTCGAACGAACCCAGCTCGCTCCGTGAGCGTCTCCGTGTTGCCCGAGCCGATCTCGACCCGGCACAAAACACTGGTGCGCAGTACTTCGTGGAAGGCCACTACATCCACCCCGATGACGCTGCCAGCGGCAACGACAACAACAACTGCTCGTACCGCAAGGTCACCATCGGCGCCACGTGGAGCACCACGCAGGGCTACCCGCTGACCCTGTCGGGCACCACCGTGCAGCAGGTTCCGGCGATCAACGCCTGGAAGACCATTCAGGCCGACGTTGAACTGCGCGACTACCAGGTTCCTGGCGATGGCCTGTTCGTGGTGGCTTACCGCGCCAGCGACAACGGCAACGGCACCTGGCACTACGAGTATGCCATCTTCAACATGAACAGCGACCGCAGCGGCGGTTCGTTCAGCGTGCCGGTTCCCGCTGGCGTGAATGTCACCAACATCGGGTTCTCTGCGCCGGCGTACCACTCGGGCGACCAGAACGCGGGCGCGGCTGGTTACAACCAGAACACACCGTGGACCGGAACCCGCACGGCTGACGCCGTGACCTGGAACACCACGCCCTTTGCTCAGGACTCGACGGCCAACGCCCTGCGTTGGTCGACGATGTACAACTTCCGCTTCGATGCCGATCAACCACCGCAGGCTGTCGCCGCCACGCTGGGACTGTTCAAGCCAGTCACTGCCAGCAGCACCGTGACTTCCGTCAGCATCTCGGGCATGGGGCCCATCACACCCCCGCCGTCGACCAACCCATCCGATCTCAACGATGACGGTTCAGTCGATGGCGCTGACCTAGGCATCCTGCTCGGCGCATGGGGCAGCGCCGGAGGCGACATCAACGGGGATGGGACCACCGATGGTTCCGACCTCGGCCTGCTGCTCGCAGCCTGGGGCAGCTGATTCGATCGTGCTCTGACGGTCAACTCTGATTGCATCAAGGACCCGGCTTAGCGCCGGGTCCTTGTCGTTTGAACCACCCGGTACCACGAAAGGGAGGCGCCTGTCTGGGCGCTACGGCAGCAGCCCGCCGGTCACGGAGGCGATGCCCGATAGGATCAGACACATGGACTCGATTTCAAGCGCGAGCGATGCCGAGCGGCTCTCCCCACCCCGTCTGTCCGTGTGTGCCGTCGCTTCCCTCGTGCTCGGCTTGGTGCTTTGCTGCCCGCTCACGTCGGTCGCCGCGATCGTGCTGGGTGCAGTCGGCCTCAATGCCACCAAGGCTCGCATGGCATCGGGGCGCGGCTTGGCGGTCACGGGTCTCGTCTTGGGACTCATCGGGACCGCGCTGCAAGTGGCTTTCGGTGCGTGGTCGTACACCACGATCTACGCGCCGCTGATGGAGGGCCCGGCTCCGGCATTGCGCGCGGGCCTTGATGGAGGCGCACCCGCCATGGTGTCGCGCTTCACGATTCCCGAGGGCACCAAGGTCGACGCCGAAGCCTCCGCGTTCCTCGAAGCGATCAAGAGCCGATACGGCAACCTCGTGACATGCGAACTCGACCGCAGCACGCAAGCGCCGACGCCGGACTCCAAGCGCCGGGAATTCGAGGCGGACTTTGAACTCCGTTTCGAGCGTGCCACGATCAAGGCAAGATCGTGCGTCGAGATCACGACGCCAATGAGCGCGCTCTCGATGAAGTTGCGCTGGATCGAGCTCATCGATCCGGCGCAGGGTGATCTGCGATTCCCGCCCGCGGAGCCCAAGGCTCCATGACGCCGATCCTGGCCGGTCGGCGTGTCACGGTGATGGGACTTGGCCTGTTCGGAGGCGGACTTGGCGTGGCGCGTTGGCTGCATGCACAAGGTGCCCACGTCAGGATCACCGATCAGCGCGATGCCACCGTCCTTGCCGATGCACTTGCCGCACTCGAGCCACTGCGATCGTGCGGCCGGCTCGAGGTGGAATGTGGGCAGCACACACCGGATTGGTTCACGCAGACCGATCTGCTCGTCGCCAACGCCGCGGTGCCGACACCTTGGAGCAACCCGCTGCTAGGTTCCGCGCGCGCGGCTGGGGTTCCGGTGACCACCGAGATCCGCCTCTCCATCGAGGCACTGCACGATCG
>VGXJ01000045.1 GCA_016873375.1 Phycisphaerae bacterium | reverse complement strand
ATGCCGTTCGCGACGAGGTTGTGACGGAGTCGCGGCGCGTGGTGACCCTGGCCAAGCAGGCTGAGCTTCCCAACCGCGACTTCATCGTGGAGTGGTCGCTGAAGGATGATGCCATCCTCGAAGCCACCGCTTCGCATTGGTCCACGCGCACAGCACCCACTGGCATGGGCACAAGTTTCGATCCAGCGAGCGTGCTGGCCCCGATCGAAGGCGGTTACCTCACGCTCGTGGTTGCCCCGCCCGCCGTGGTCGCGCCCACCGAGATCCCCGCGCGCGAACTCGTCTTCGTCCTTGATACCAGCGGCAGCATGCGTGGATTCCCGATCGACAAGGCCAAGCAAGTCATGTCCAAGGCCATCGCCGCGATGCGCCCGGCCGACACCTTCAATGTGATCACCTTCGCGGGCTCGACGCGGGTGCTCTGGCCGCAGCCCGTACCGGCAACACCAGCCAACATCCAGTCAGCCCAGGCGTTCGTCGATGGCCAGCAGGGTGGCGGCGGCACCGAGATGATGCAGGCGATCAACGCAGCGCTTGTACAGCGTGCGGGTGGCGGGCTCACGCCGGCAGAGCTCATCGATCTCCCTGCCGATGGTCGCGAGGTTCATGTGCTTGTGCCCTACACGGCCATCGTCGACCAAGGCGGTCGCCTGCAGATCCAGGCTTCACCCACCGTTGCCTTCCCCTTCACAAGCCCGGTCGAACTGCCGAGCGTGCTCAAGCCCGAGGGCGTCACGCTCTCGATGCGCGGGTCGTGGGCAACCGTCGGTGGCGAGCGCGTGCTGCGGGTCCGCGAGGCGGGCTTTGCACCCGTGGCCGCCACCTCACCAATGCGCTTGTGCATCTTCCTGACGGATGGCTACGTCGGCAACGATCGCGGCATCGTCGCTGCGGTGCGGACGAACGCGGGCACCACGCGGGTCTTCAGTTTCGGCATCGGCAACAGCGTGAATCGTTGGCTGCTCGATGAGATGGCGCGTGCCGGTCGCGGCGAGAGCGAGTTCGTCACGCTCGAAGCCTCGGCTGACGAGGCGGTCGAGCGGCTCACGCGCCGGATCCAGACACCGGTCCTGGCGGATGTCTCGGTGGCGTTTGAAGGGATCGAAGCGACGGCGATCACGCCCACGCTGATCCCTGACCTCTTCGATGCCAAGCCCATCGTGGTTCATGCGCGCTACACAAAGCCCGGTAGCGGCACGATGATCGTGCGCGGCCGCACGGGCGGAGGTCCGTGGGAGCGACGCCTGCCGGTGCAGTTGGTTGGACCCGGCTCAGGCAGCGCCTCGGACATGCTGCCCTCGCTCTGGGCGCGCAGCCAGGTCGATGATGCGCTGGCTCCGGTGCTCAAGGAACTCGAGCAAGATGCCGTACCAGCTGATGTGCGCCGCCGCGTCACGAGCCTTGGTGAAGGCTGGCAGGTCATGACGCCCTTCACGAGCTTCATCGCAATCGAGAAGGCGCGCGTGACGATTGGCGGCCGTGCGCTGCTCGTTCCGGTGCCGATCGAACTGCCGCAGGGCACGCGGTTCGACGGATTCTTCGGCGAGTGGTGTGGTGGCCCTGTCCCGATGGTCGGGCGCATGAGGGGTGGCCTCCTTGGTTCGGGTGGCGATGAGCAGGACATGAGCCTTGGCTTCGCTGCCGAGGCTGCACAGAACGCGCAGGGCGTCTCGGTTGCACCACCCGTACCGGCGAGTGCGGCTCCCGCGCCAAGCACGGCAGCCGATCCCAAGGCAGCACCAGCACCAATGGTTGCGTCGAGTGCACCCGCTGGTGGTCGCGTTGCGCAGCGCTCAGAGTCGCTTTCGCGCAGTCGTCGACTCGGCGGCGGCGATGCGGGTGGTGTGACCGGTGGCAAGATCGGTGGAGGCGGTGTCGGCTCTGAAGGCGCGGCTGGTGGATTCGGCGGCGATTCCAAGGGCAAGATGGAGTCGATGGCACGCCGCCCAGCCAAGCCTGGGGTGCCTGCCGAGTTTCAGCAGCCTGAACAGAAGGGCCAATCGGCAGGTGGTGGGATGCCTCCCGCCGGCACGGCAGCCGACCGCGCCGGGCGCAACGAAGCGGATTCGCTGGAGCGCTCGACGGTTCGAGGAATCGACGCCAAGCGGGATGCGGCAGTCGATGCAACGCGAGATGCGCCAACCCGGGCTCGCGATGGATCCAATGATGGCGAACCTCCGGCGGAGCCCGCGGCACCGGTCGCACCAGCCGAAGATCCAGTCATCGTGCTCCATGATGTGCGTGATCTGGTTGGCCTTGGTGCCGAGCCAGCCGTCGTCGCGCAGGCGACCGAGCGCTTGGTGCGCGAGCTGCAGAGGTTCACGGGTCGTGAGCTCTGGACGGATCAGGGTGGGCGCAGTGCGGCGTGGTCGGCGCAGGATGGCCTGCTCAGGATTGAAGCCTGGCCGAGCCTGCAGCGCATGATCGACGGCGCCTTGCGCACACGCCGAGCGGCGATGGGCGCAACCGGCGGAATCGACCGCGACCTCGTGCGCGCCGATGAGGGTGCAGCGATCACGGCCATGCGTGCGCGTGTCGCGCGTCCGCTCACCACGGCCGAACTCGCCCGGGCGTGGGACCTGCTTGGCACTGACCTCATCCGCGCGGCGCTCCTTGGTGCACCGCCCGCGGGGACTCTGGGCACCATGGAGGATGGCTCGGTCTGGGTCTCGATCAGTGTGACCGAGAACAATGCACTTGGAAGGCTGGCGCCGGGGCTTGTGGAGCCCGGCATCAACGCTGCGGCGCGCGTGGTGGTTGGTCGTGTGCAGCCGGTGCGCCTTGTCGAGCTTGTGCAGGACCCCGGCGTTGCCGCGGTCAACACGATCCCGGCACCGTGACTCAATCGAACGATTCGCTGTGGACAACCTTGCAGCAGGCCGGTGCACCGGACCGGGCCTCGTACCGTTCCTGCATGGCCGTTGCCTTCACGACACGGATCGCGTGGGGCGCTGCACAGCGGGTCTGGGGAACGGTGCGCGAGGCCCTTGCGGTCGTTCTGCCTCCGTCCCTGGCCATCGGTGCAGTGGGCTTGGTCGTGGCGGTCGTCGGCGCGCCAAGCGGCGCAGCGGTGCTGGATGCATCGCACCCTGCAGGGATTGCAGGGCCGGCAGACCCCGCCACGCATGGAGCACGCATGGACCTTCAGGTTCCAACCGTTCCGGCCAAGGCCGGTGTGCTGATCTTCTCAAAGACCGCGGGCTTCCGGCACGCCAGCATCGAGACCGGTGTCGCGGCCATGAAGCAGTTCCTCGCCCCGACCTACCTCGTCGAGGCCACCGAGGATGCCGCGGCGTTCACCCCGGCGAACCTCGAGCGATTCCGCGTGGTTGTCTTCCTGAACACGACGGGCGATGTCCTTGATGATGCGCAGCAAACGGCCTTCGAGCGCTTCATCGAGGACGGCGGCGGCTATGTCGGCGTTCACTCTGCCAGCGATACCGAGTACGACTGGCCTTGGTACGGCCGGCTGGTGGGTGCCTACTTCAAGACCCATCCTGCGATCCAAGAAGCGGTCATCCGCAACGAGTCGAAGGATCATCCGAGCATGGTGGGCTGGCCCGCCGAGCTCAAGCGCACCGACGAGTGGTACGTCTATCGAACGAATCCGCGCTCGGTGAAAGGCATGATGATCCTGGCGAGCCTCGATGAGTCGAGCTATGCCGGCGGCGGCATGGATGGCGATCATCCGACGACCTGGTGCCATGAGGTCGGCAAGGGCCGCGCCTGGTACACCGGCGGCGGCCACACCAAGGAATCGTTCGCCGAGCCGCTCTTCCGCAGTCACCTCAAGGGTGGCGTGGACTGGGCATGTCGTGGTGCTGGTGCATCGGATGCCGCGCCACCCACTGCGCAGCCCGCACCTGCCCGCTGAGCCGTGTGCATCCGCACTGCGTGGGCTGCGAAATGTGTGCTCCACAGGAGTGACCCATGAAGATCGCGATCGTCTACCACAGCAAGTTCGGCCACACGAAGGTCGTCGCAGAGTGCATCCACGCGGGCGCAGCCGGCGTCAAGGGCATCGATGCCGTGCTCGTGCCGACCAGCGACCTACCCACGCATGGCGATCACGAGAAGGATGCCGGCTGGAAGCACCTGCACGAAGCTACGGCGATCATCTTCGGCTGCCCGACCTTCATGGGCACGGTCACGGCGGACTTCAAGCAGTTCATGGATCACACCGGCGGCATCTGGCACCGCCAGGGTTGGCGTGACAAGCTCGCCGCCGGCTTCACCAACAGCGCAAGCCTCTCGGGCGACAAGCTCCATTGCCTCGATGCGATCATGACCTTCGCGTGCCAGCACAGCATGGTGTGGGTCAGTCAGGGGATCTTCCCCAGCGGCAGCGGCGATACGCGCATCAATCGAATCGGTTCATGGACGGGCATGATGGCCCAGTCCGATGGCGACAAGGGGCCTGATCTCACGCCACCGGCCGGCGACCGTGACACGGCACGCCTCTTCGGTGCTCGCGTGGCCAAGGCCGCGCTGCGTTGGGGCGCCGCTCAGGGCTGAGTGCATCGCCCGCAGGGGCGCGCGTGCCTTGGCTCGTCGTCGGGACCGAACCAGCGTCGGGGCCTTTCTGCACCGTCGGTCCGACATCCGCAACCACGGGCGGTGCAAGCAGGGCAATCGAGAGAACAGCCAGCATGGTTGTGCGCATGAAATGGTCCTTGACCGGAGCACACGATCCGCCTGGTATCCATGGCGCGACCGATCTTGCCGCGAACGGAATCAGGAATCCGCCTGGTTTCAGCGAGTTTCCGCGGTGGCGCCGCTTGACTTGATGCGCGCGAGGTCTTCCTGGGCCTGCTCAAGGACCGACTTCGATGGCTCGCCTTCTCGTGTGGCGGCGCTGATTGCCTCGAGGAGGAGCGGCTCGGCATCCTTCGTAAGGCCCTGCATGATTAAGAGATGGCCGAGCCGGCCGACCGCCGCGGTGGTGTCGGGGCTGCCCTGCGGCATTGCCGTGCGCAGGACCTCGACGGCATCGCGCTGCGACCGCGTGGCAGCGGCCATGTCTGATCGGGCCTCGTCGATCCTCGAGAGCAGCACCATGGTCTTGGCCGTGTTGACGGGGTTCTTGCCGTTGGCCTTTCGCCCAGCCAGCGCGCGCCGAGCCATCTCGCGTGCCTCGTCGAGGTTGGTTCCCAGTTTGAGCATCGTGTCGGCCAGGTCGTGCTTGGCTGCCGTCACGAGGGGATCACTCTCGCCGAAGCGGGCCTCCATCAAGCGCACAGAGCGCTGCAGATTGGGAAGTGCCGCAGCCAGTTCGCCACGACTGAGCTGGATCGTCGACAGCTGGCGCAGCGCACGGCCGACGCGCCAGTCATCAGGCCCCGAAACCTTCGCAAAGATCGCGGCTACGCGGCTGTACGCCTCGGCCGCCTCGTCGACCCTGCCGAGCGATTCGAGCTGCCGCGAGCGGGCGAAGAGTGAGGCGCCGTACTCATCGCTCTCCTCGCCGAACTCCTTACGCAGTGTGTCCAGCGCCATCGTCGCGTTGCGGTCGGCATCGTCGATCTTCTTCAGCTGCACCTGCGCCGCGGCGAGCATCGCGAGGGCCTCCGCGCGCTCACGGACCTCGGACGGTGCGAGCTCATCAAGCCCCGTGACGGCGAGGGCGAATCCCTCCTCGCTCGCCTCGTACTGCTTCAGGAAGAACTGCGCGCGCGCGATGTTGCGGCGCGTCCGGACTACCTCGAGCGCACTCGTTGGCGACGGATCCGACTCCTGCAGCGCGGTGCGGACCTCGAGCGCCTCCTTCAGGTTGCGCGCGGCAGGCTCGTAGTCGCTGAACGCCAGATACAACTGGCCAACCGTGTCGTAGAGCTCGGCGGCAACCTGCGGGTCGTCCTTCAATTCCGTGGTCACGGCCTTCTCCACGCGTGCCAGCAGGTCCTTGATCGTCAGCGCGACTTGGTCGCCGGCTCCCTGACTGTCGGCCGAGCGCAGCGCGAGCAGGAAGGTGCTCAGCGTCTGCCGCGCGCGCTGTTCCTGCGTGACGGCCGTGCGCCATAGGAATGCCATGGCGACCGACGATGCCACGATCATGCAGATCCCCAGCAGGCCTGCAGCAACCGCGACCTTGTGCTTGGCGACGAGCTTGCGGATCCGGTACGCGGTGCCGGGCGGGCCTGCACTCACCGGATCGCCGGCGAGCCATGCTCGCAGGTCATCGCCGAGCGCGCTCGCACTCTGGTAGCGCACCTCGCGGTCCTTCTCGAGGGCCTTGAAGATGATGCGCTCGAGGTCCCCTCGAAGCGCCTTGGCCAGCGAGCCTGGATCAGTACCGCGAGCATGCGCGATCGTGTTCGCTCGGCCAAGGTCATCGCGCTCGACCTGCCTGATGCGCTGCTGCGGCGACGGGGGCCGGTACTCGCGCACGACGCGGCTGAGTTCGCTCACACCCACACCCTGCAGCGTCTTCTGGTCTAGCGGCAGCCAGCCCGTGAGCAGTTCGTACACGATCACGCCGAGCGTGTAGACGTCGCTGCGCGTGTCGATGTCCGCCTTGCCGTCAGCCTGCTCCGGGCTCATGTACGCCGGCGTGCCCACGAAGTGGCCGAACTGCGTCTCGAAGCTGCGCGAGTGCAGCGTGGTGTTGACGGCCTTGGCGATCCCGAAGTCGATGACCTTCACATGGAAGGTCTCGGCGTCGCGGTAGACCAGGATGTTGCCGGGCTTGAGATCGCGGTGCACGACGCCCTTGGTGTGTGCGTGCTGGATTGCATCACACACCTGGAGGAAGAGCCGTGCGCGCGCACGCAGGTCCAGGCGCTCGGCATCGGCGAATTCATCGAAGGGCTTGCCCGGAACGAACTCCATCGCGAAGAAGGGCTTTCCATCCGGCAGCGCTCCGGCATCCCAGACCTTGGCGACGCCGGGGTGGTTCATCACCGCCATCGCCTGCCGCTCGGCCTCGAACCGAGCCACCAGGTCCTCGCGGTCGCTACCGGAGCGCATGACCTTCAGCGCGACCTTGCGGCGTACGGGCTCGACCTGCTCTGCCAGGTACACCGCTCCGAAGCCGCCTTCGCCGAGCAGTTGCAGAATCTGGTAGCGACCGACCGTCTGGCCGACCATCGATTCCGCGGCGCGCTTGCGCGGGGCTGCGGGTGCATCGTTCCAGCCGCCGGCCGGCGGCGGTTGCGTGGCACCTGCATCGGGTGCGCTCGGTGGCGTGGTGGCGCCGAACTCAGGACCACGCGGCTCGCCGGGATCCGAGCTGTCGATGGTTCGATCGTCGACGGAAGCACTCACGACCGCATCGTACGGTCGCCCGCGGGATCAGTTGCCCCACTGCGACAGGAGCAGTGAAAGATCATTGCCATCGATGATGCCGTCACCGTTGATGTCGGCATCGGGCGCTGACGGCGTGCACGAGATGATCAGCGTGCCGGGCCCGACCACAGGTGGCTGCGTGCTGCTCGCGGGCTTCAATGGTCCGTACGCGACGTAATAGGTCATGCACGAGTCGCTGGCGAAGGTGAGTTCGCCGGCTGTGCCAACGGTGTCGCTGCAGGCCACGGGAACAAGCGAGCCGCACGCACCGGTGTAGACGACGAATCCATAGGCCGTCGTACCGGAGACCGAAGGCTGGACCCGGACGGTCGTCGAGCCAGTGCACGCATCGAGCCTGAACCAGGTCGGACTACGGATGGCTGCGGCCACGCCGCAGATGTTGTTGAGGCCGATGTTGTTCTCGCTACCCTCGGCCTGATTGTTGACGGTGCTGTAGGCGTAGGTCCCGTCACCGAGGACCGGTGCATCGTCACACGTCGCCGGGCGCGTCAGCAGCACGCCTCCGATGATGTTGATCGTGTAAGCGCCGGCAGCGGTCGACGAACCAGTCCAGTCGCAAAGTTCTCCCGCGTTCACTGGCTGAAGGATCGCGGTGGGCGTCGTGAAGCTGAACTGCGGCGTGGGCTGCAAGGCGCGCGGGCAGGTCGTGGAGACGGCGCCATTGTTGGTGACGGCGAGGTAGTGCGCACCCGCAGTAAGCCCTGGGATGAGCACCGACGTGGTCGACGTGTTGTGCAGGCGCGACCAGTTCGCGCTCGTGGAGACGTTGTCGTTGGCGGCCAGCGGAAGGGCACCGATGCTCCCGTCCGGGTTGACGACCTTCTTGAAGAGGAAGAGCCGCGTGTTGAAGGACGACCCCTGTGTCGTCACGTCGAACTGCGTGGGGCTGACGACGAAGATCTCGTACAGATCGACCGAATCCGGCAGCGTTCCCACGAGCGAGGTGGTGCCGGTCGAGCCGCTGATGCTGGTGACCGTGCCGCCGCTGGAATCGCTCGCCGCGACGGTCTTGGTCCGCATGGCGGTCGACGGACTCGAACCGGCCTTGTCCGTGCTTCCTTCGCCCCAGATGGGGCCTGCCAGGTCGCCGTCATCGGCGATGGCGATCGGTCCAAGCATGGCAGCAGAGGTCAAGGCGACGATAAGGATTCGATGTGTCATGGACAGTTCTAAATGGCCAGGGAGCGTCACGTTCCCCACTGCGACAGGAGCAGCGCAAGATCATTGCCATCGACGATGCCGTCACCGTTGATGTCGGCATCGGGCGCTGACGGCGTGCACGAGATGATCGTGATGGTGCCTCCGCTGGTCGGCGATTCACCCGAGACGCGACGTGCACCAAAGGCGACGTAGTAGGTCTTGCACGGATCTTGATTCAGTATGACCGTGCTGCCTGTGCCGCCACCAGAGCAGGCCCCGAGCGTGCCGCAGGCAACCGGCTCGAGGTTGCCGCAGCAACCCTCATAGACGACCATCTGATAGGTCGCGTTCGTCGTGCTCGGGCAGACCGAGATCTGCACGGTCCCGTCGCAGGCGCCAAGTATAAACCAGCTCGGATTGGCGATCCACGCGGATGTGTTCTCGCCACACGTGACCTTGAGGCCGATGCGGCTCGAAGACGAATCGCTTGTGCCGGCGTTGCCAAAGGAGTAGACACCCGCACCGAGGATGATGGCTCTCGAACAGGCGCTCGATCGTGTGACGACTGTTCCGTTGAACTGGATCCCGTATTCGCCGCCACCGTTGAGATTGCTCCAATCGGCGTGCGTGTAAGTTGCCTGAGTCGTAGTTGGCAGGACGACCGCCGTCGATCCTGGGCTGTAGGTGAACATTGGCAACGCTTCATTGTCATTGGTCTTGAAGCCGATGGGCATGGCGCCGCTCTTGGTGACGGCGATGTAATAAGTGCCTGCGGTCAAGCCAGGGATTTCTTCGCCGGTGAGCCTGGAGGAGGTCGTGCTAGAAGACGCGTTGTCGTTCATCGCGATCGCACGCGCTTCCACCACGCCGTCGTTGCCCACGATCTGCCGGAAAAGGAAGATCGCCGTATCAAAGCTCGAATCTGCAGTGCTGGCGAGGAACGAACCGGGGGTCGTGATGGAGATCTCGTAGAGATCGACGAGGTCCGGCTGCAGCAGTCCCGAAGAGGTCCTGCCTTTGACGCGTGCCAGGGTGCTGCCTGAAGCTGGAGCCAAGGGCGATGAAACCTCCTGCGCTGTGGTTGCCGTGGCACCGGCATCCTTGGTTCCTCCTGTGCCGTTGTCTTGCGGACCCTCGCCCCAGATGGGGCCGGCGAGTTCGCCATCCTGCGCGAGCGCAGGAAGGACACAGAGCATGGCAACGATGAGCGCGGTACAACGCATGAGGACTCCAGGGGAATGAAACCACCTCTGGCCACAAGCCACCGGGTGCGCAGAGTGTCACCCCGGATCAGCTCGATTCAAACGGCAACCCCTGAATATGGACGAGTAAACAGACCCGAAGATCCCGTCAAGGACCCCAACTGGCCAGGAGCAGAGCCAGGTCGTCGGCGCTCACGGTGCCGTCACCATTGATATCGGCGCTCCTGGGGCAGACGGGCGTGGCGGCGCACTGGATCACGATGGTGCCTTGGCTCGTCACCACGCTTGTCGGCGAAGTGATTGC
>VGXJ01000044.1 GCA_016873375.1 Phycisphaerae bacterium | reverse complement strand
GCAGGCCGCGCCGCTCCAGCGCTGCCATGGCTGCGGCGATCGATCGCGCATTGTGCGAACCCAGCGCAAGCTTCACGCCGCCTTCGCCCGCCGAGGTCGGCGTGCTCGCGATGAACTGCGCGGCCATGCGCTCGAAACTCGCATCCGTATCGCGCTTGGCGCCCCAGACCGGACTTGCCCAGCCCTGCTGCTCGGCATGGATCGTTTCGTAGTCCCAATAGGCGCCCTTGACGAGCCGCACCGTGACCTGACGGCCCGTACGCCGGCTCCAGTCGATGATGCGCGCGGCATCGTCGGAGCCGCTGCGCAGGTACGCCTGCATGGCAAGGCCCGCCGGGAACGAGTGGCGTTCGCATGCACGCATGAAGAGCTCAAGCGTCAGGTCCTTGAGCGCAAACTGCTCCATGTCGAAGTTGACGAAGACGCCCTTCGACGCCGCTGCAGCCAGGATTGGATCGAGCGACTCGAGCAGGCCGCGGATCGAGCCGTCGGTATCGATCGGATCCACGCGTGCCGAGAGCGAGGAGATCTTGATGCTCACGTTGGTGCGTGGGATCGCGCCGAGGTGATCGCTGTCGAGCCGAGCGTTGTGGGCCCAGCCTGCGACCGTGGAGGGCAGGTTGTTGACGAGGTCGAGGTACTTCGCCCGGTAGGCCGTCGCCTCGTCATCGCTCACGCAGGCTTCGCCGAGCAGGTCGACGCTGAAGGCCAGACCTTGCTTCCACAGCGACTGCAGCGTGGGCAGCGCGCTCTGCGCATCGGTGCCGGCGATGAACTTGCCGGCCATCGCGGTGATCTGGCCCTCCATGCCCCAGTTCATGAGCCCCTTGAAGAGCCCGCCGGCCTTCATGCCGAGCTCGAAGCCCGGCGGCGGCTTCACGCCGGGCTGGGCCATGTAGTCGGCGAGGTGCTCGTGCACGGCCTCGGGCGTGCGCAGCATGGGGTAGCAGTCGACGAAGCGGAAGAGCTGGACCTTGAAGGCCTCGTCCTTCATCGACCAGTCCATGAGCTTGTTCGACCAGACCGCCGCGCTCAAGAGCGACCCCTTGTTGCGACGCGCGCGATCAAGGAACTGACCCCCAAGCTCGCGGATCCGAGCCTCAGTGGCGCTCGATGTCGGATGTGCGGCCGGAGCAGTTGGTGTTGGACTGCGCTTGGTGAAGAAGCCCATGTCGTGGCGGGTCCTAGGGGGTCGACTGGACCTTGATGATAGGGCGCACAGCCGTGATGGCGCGCCGGTAGCTCGCCACGCATTGGCGCGCCGCACCGTCCCAGCCAATGCCTCTGACCTCGAACTCGCCGTGGTCCTGCAGGGTCCGTTGCAGGGGAGGGTGGCGCAGCACGGCGACGATCTTGTTGGCGATGTCGTCCACATCCCAGAAGTCGACCTTGAGCGCGTGCATGAGGATCTCGCTCACGCCGCTGTTGCGGCTGATGATCACGGGTACGCGGTGTCCCATCGCTTCGAGCGGCGCGATGCCGAAGGGCTCGCTCACGCTGGGCATCACGTAGAGGTCGGCCATCGAGAACACCCGGCTGATGTCCCGCCCGCGCAGGAAGCCGGTGAAGGTCATCTTCCCGCCGATGCCCAGCTGCGCGGCAAGCTCGATCATGCGCTGGGCCTGGTCACCGCTGCCAGCTACCACGAAGCGCACGTCCTCCATCACCTCGAGCACGCGCTTGGCCGCACGCACGAAGAACTCCGGTCCCTTCTGCATGGTGATCCGCCCGAAGTACAGCACGATCCTCTCATGCCGCTCGATGCGCTTGATCCCTGCCTGAGCGGGGTCGAGGTCCACGCCGTTGTAGACGACGTCGATCTTCTCGGCCGGGACGCCGTAGCGGTTCGTGCACAGGTTCTTCGTGAGCATGCTCACCGCGACCACGCGTGCGGCCGCGTGCATGCCTCTGCGCTCGATGTTGTAGACGAGCTGGTTCACATGCTCGCCGCTGCGATCGAACTCGGTGGCGTGCACATGCACCACGAGCGGCTTGCCCGTGAGGCGTGCCACCGCAATGCCCGCTGGGTACGTCAGCCAGTCATGGGCATGGATCACGTCGAACTCGAGCCCGCGCGCAGCCTGTACGCAGAACTGCGCGTAGCGCTCGCTCTGGGCGATGAGGTCGCCGCTGTAGTCGGCTGCACCCACGATCGGGGCGGCCTCGGCGGGCGTGGAGGTTGCAGTGCGCGGGGCCAGGAAGTCCGTGAGCGGAACGAGGGCTCCACCTTCGGCCGGGATCCGCAGCGTGCGCAGCACTTCCGGTGCAGCGCCGACCTCATGGATCCAGCGCGCCACCGCCTCGGCACGAGCGGCGGAGTACGGCGCGTCGGCGATCACAGGCAGTTCGAGCAGGCGAGCCTGCAGGAACTCGCGCAGGTGCACCTCGTCGACCACGGTCGGTCCGGCCGTTGGAGCCGGCGCCGCGGTGCGCTGCTTCGGCGTCGGTGGGGTTGCCGGCGCCACGGACTGCTCCGCCACGGCTTGGTCATGGCGCACAAAGCGTGCCCCGGCTTGGGGCGCAAGAAGGTTCACATGGGAGGCGAACGAGCGGTCGACGCTCTTGGGTAGCACGAAGGTCACGGGCACACCCTCGGCGTCGAGGGCCTTGGTGAGTCCGTAGCAGGCGGTGCCGAGGCCACCCGTGATGAAGGGCGGGAACTCCCACCCGAGCATCAGAACGCGCGGTTGGGGCATCACTCGTCCTCGTCGC
The DNA here is from genome assembly GCA_016873375.1 of Phycisphaerae bacterium. Taxonomy (GTDB): domain Bacteria; phylum Planctomycetota; class Phycisphaerae; order Phycisphaerales; family SM1A02; genus SYIB01. The sequence goes on along the minus strand of VGXJ01000044.1, from coordinate 7,354 downwards.
CGCCGCCCATGTCGCCAAGCTGGCGGAAGGCAGCCTCGTATGCGAGGAGGAAGAGCAGCGCCGTGCGATCGTCGGCCTGCGGAACCTCGTTCTCGAAGACATACTCGCGCGCGTCGTTGCGGAAGTGACGGATCTTCGGCACCTGTCCGTCGCCACCGAGCTCGACATGCTCCTCGGCGACGAGGTCCTCGATCGCGTCACCGTAGTGCAGGAGGTCAGTCTCGATCGACTCGCTGAGCCATCGATCAGCCGTCCGGAGCCGCACCGTGACCCGGTCGGCCGCCACATGGAGCGAGTAGGTCGCAGGGGCGGCTGCCTCGAGCGCTGCGCACTCGAGATCGTGCCCGTGCAAGGTGACGCTGGCGAAGACGCCACACTCGGTGGCGTTGGTGGCGATGGCGTTCAGGTCAATGCTCATGGTGCCTCGGTCGGGGCGGAAATGGTAGCGATTCCCGGCGCAGCGGGACCGGCTCGCTAGGATCCTCCCCATGGCGACCGAGTCATGGACGACCCGCGGTCTTCGCGACTGGATGCGCGGATTCCTGCAGCAGAAGGGGATCGAAAGCGCCCCCGTCTGCACGGACCTGCTCCTGGCCCACGTCGCCGGCTGCGAGCGCATGCATCTCTACATGGAACCTGAACGGCCTTGGACGGCCGACGAGCTTGCCACGCTGCGTGCGCTCGTCACGCGAGCCGGCCGTCATGAGCCCGTGCAGTTCCTCGTGGGGTCGTGGGGCTTCCACGCCGCGGACTTCGAGGTGGCTCCATGCACGCTGATCCCGCGGCCCTCGACCGAGGCTCTCGTCGATGCAGCCTTGGCCTGGATCGCGCAGCAGCCGATCGGTTCCGTGCGTTCGGCGATCGATCTCGGCACGGGAACCGGCTGCATCGCGCTGAGCATCCTGCGCGCGCTGCGTGGGCGCCAGCGTAAGGGGCGCGTGCTGGCGCGTGCGATGCATCCTGAGTTCCCGGAGGCCCAGAGCGGTGACGAGTCCGATGGGGCGGAGGCAACGCGGGCCGAGCCACCGACCGGCCGAGCGCCGTCGTCCGATGTGGATGCGCTGCCTTCCTTCGTGCTCACCGATCTCGTGCCCGAAGCGATCGAGCTCGCCCGTCGCAATGCGGAGCGCCACGGCCTTGCGGATCGCTGCTCGTTCCGTGTGGGCGATGCATGGTCCGCAGTTGGTCACGCCGATGGTGTCTTTGATCTGGTGGTGTCGAATCCGCCCTACATCAGCGATGCGGAGTTCGCCGAGCTCGCGCCCAATGTCGCAGAGTGGGAGCCGCGCACGGCGCTCCATGGCGGGGCCGATGGCCTTGATGTCGTCGAGCGCATCGTGCAGGGCTCGATGGCTCGCATGCGGCCCGGGGCATTGCTGCTCGTCGAGATCGCCGCGAGCCAGGAGCGTGCGGCGGTCGAGCTCGCGCGATCGTGTGGGTTCCTTGAGCCGTTCGTGCTGCGTGACAGCGATGACCTGCCGCGCGTGCTGCGGGCAGTCACGCCTGCCTGACGAGCGCCTTGCGGACTTCCTCGATCAACTGGGCAGCCTGGAATGGCTTGAAGAGGCAGCACTGCAGGCCTTCCTGGCTTGAGCGCACGATCGAGTGGTTGGGGTCGTAGCCGAAGCCCGTCATCAGGAGCACCGGCGTACCGGGGCTCATGTCGCGTGTGCCCCGGAAGACTTCGTAGCCGTTACGGTCCGGCATGCGCACATCGGAGACGACCAAGTCGTATGGTCGACGATCCGCGATCGCCCGCGCCACCGCATCGAGCGCGCTGCCACCGTCGGCCCGGACATCGACGCTCGCGCCCGCTTCGCCGAGGATCGACTTGATCGCGTCACGCACGCCGGGTTCATCGTCGGCCACGAGGATCCGCTTGCCGGCGATGACGGGGTCGGGCTCGGATCGATGCTCGATCTTGTCGATGCCCAGCACCGTCTGCGGACCGCCGGTCGCGCCGCGGATGCGTGCCTCGAGGGTCTCGAGCGCTGCCTCGAGCCGCTCGTGCGCATCGAGCTTGCCAGCCGCGACGCCGGTCGCCGCTTCCCGCACGAGTTGCATGGGGATGGCGATCTCGTCTCGGACGATGCCGCCGATGCACTCGCTCGTCGTGGATCGCTCCACGATGAGCATGTCGAGGATGTTGAGCGCCATGGCCACATAGCGGCCGTAGGTCTCGAGCCCGACTTGGTCCTCGTCCCCGAAGGCCAGTTCACGCACGCTTTCCACGTTGATCACGCCGATCACGCGCTCGTGCAGGAGCAGGGGGACCGTCAGTGACGAGCGGGCCAGCGGCAGGCCGGGCAAGTAGTTGGGGTCCCGGGCCGGGTCATTGCAGATGTAGGAGCGACCGGTCGCAGCGACCAGCCCAGAGATCCCATGGCCCACGGACTCCGCGTTGATGGACTCCCCGATGCGCAGTGGATCGAGCCCGTGCCCGATCACGAGCTCGAGCTGGTTGGTCTTGCGGTTGCGCAGCCGGACCTCGAAGTGCGTGAAGCCGAAGATCGCTTCCATCGCAGCATCGATCTTGCGCTCGATGAGCTGCAGGCGTTCCGCCACATTGAGCGGGTTCACGATGTGCGCGTCCAAGTCGAGCAGTTCGCCGCCGGCAGCGTCGATCTGGTCCATGCGAGCGGCCAGTCGCTGGCGCACCGTCGCATCCACGAGCACGGCAACCATCCGATCGGTGCCCAGCCCCGTGGCCACGACCTCCCACGAATGCGAGCCGCAACTGAAGCGCCGTCGCCACGTGCGCCGGGACTCGGCTGCCATGTCCGGAATGAGCGTGCGCGCGAGATCGGCAAGCCCTCGAAGCGTTGGGGCATCGAGCTGGGCCACGCGTTGGCTCATCCAGTGGATCTCGCCATGCACATCGACGATGGCGATGCCGTCGCCGATCTCGTTCAGCATGGCGATCGCCTGATCGGCTCCGGGCCCAGCGGGGACATTCGACATCGTCGTTTGGAAGTCTATCCGCGTGTGGTCATCCAACGCAGTCCGTACACTCACGAACAGTGGACTCCGTACCGTGATCGAGGTCGACTCGCTGCATCGAAGGTTCGGCGCCGTGCACGCGTTGCGCGGGCTGTCGTTCTCGGTGGGGCCGACCGGCGTCTGGGGCCTGCTCGGTCCCAACGGCGCGGGCAAGACGACCACGCTCCGGATCCTCTCGGGCACGCTCGGCGCCGATGCAGGCCGGGTCAGTGTGGGGGGCCTCGATCCTGCTGAACCCGCCGCCAGGGTGCGGCTGGGCACGCTGCCCCAGCGCAGCCCCTTGCCGACTGACCTCTCGGTGCGCGAGTACCTCGCCTTTCGATGCTCGCTCGCGGGTGTACCCGTCCCGGAGCGTTCATCGGCGATTGCGCGCGAGCTCCAGCGGTGTGGTCTCGATGCGGTCAAGGATCGCTTGTGCGGCGCGCTCAGTTCAGGATTCCGGCAGCGTGCGGGGCTGGCGGCGAGCCTCGTGCACGGGCCGCGCGTCGTCCTGCTTGATGAGCCGAGCGCGGGGCTCGACCCCGTGCAGGCACCAGCCTTTCGGGCCTTGCTCCGCGAGGTCGGCAGGTCCGCGCTCGTCCTCGTGAGCAGCCATGTCCTCGCCGAGGTCGAACAGTCGTGCGAGGGCGCGGTGCTCATGGACCATGGCACCACGGTTGCGCAAGGCACACTGGCGGAACTTCGTGCCATCGGTGCCGACGACGCCGCCTTCGTGATTGAGTGGAGGGGTGCGCGGCCCTCGCTTGGAGATGGATGGCGCGAAACCGAGGTCGAGCCGCTCGATGGCGGATGGACCAGGCTGCGTGCCCGAAGCGCACTCCCCGATGCCCATGATCGGCTCGCCCAGGCGGTCCAGGGTGGGGATCGGCTCGTGCGGCGGATCGAGCGTGAGCCGGATGCCCTCGAGGCGGTCTTCGCGCGTCTGGTCGGAGGCAAGCGATGAGTGCCTTCGTCGGCATGGTGCGGCGCGAACTCATCGCGCTTGTGGGAACGATGTCGGGCTGGACCGTGCTCGCGGTCGTGCTCGCGATCGGGCTCGTGGTCACCCTGCAGTCGGTGCTTGTGGATGGCGCCCTCCTGGACCTTCGCCCGGCGATGGTGGCCATGATGTGGTCCATGCTGCTGCTGGCACCGGCGCTCGGGATCCGGGCCACCGTCACGGAGCGTCGATCGGGACTGTGGGAAGTGCTCTTGGCCACGCCTGCATCGGCGCGCGTGCTGACGGCCGGGCGGTGGTGTGGCGCGGTGATCGTCTCGACCGTCATCACGATCGTCGCGTGCTGCGCATGCGCGCTTCTGGCGTCGATCGCCTCCACGCCTGACTGGGGTGCGTTGGCTGCGGCGATCCTCGGCATTGCGCTGGCCGCCGCTGCCATCATCGCGTGGACCTTGGCGGTCGGTGCGCTCGCCGGTTCGGCCGAGGCGGCCTATGCCCTCACGCTCGCTTGCGCGGCAGGCTGGGCCATCGTGACGGGTGCGCTCACGGGATCGAGCCTGCCCGGGGTAGCCGACATCGGCTTCGCGCTCAGCCCGCTTCATCGACTCGACGACTTCCTGCTCGGCCTGGTCGATGTCTCGAACATCGTGATGTTCGCTGGGCTCGCTGTCGCGGGCCTTGGCGTGGCCATCGGTCTGGGAGCGACCGAAGTCGCCCGCTCCGCGCAGGCCTCAGGACTGCGCCGTTGGGCCTTGCCCATCGCGCACGGTGCGGCATGGTGCGTGATCGCACTGGCCTCGTTCGCACTCGCGCGCAGCCCGTTGGCGCGCGTGCAGGCGGACTGGACCCGCGCGGGACTCTTCGAGATCAGTCCAGCGACGCGCGACCTGCTTGCTTCGATGCAGGGCGCCTGGCGCATCACGCTGGTAGCACCGGGCGATGTCGATGCCGAGGTGCGCTTGCAGGTCGGTCAGGTCCTGGGGGCCTTTGATGACGCAGCGCGCGCGGCGGGCCGCGACCTCTCGGTGGCCAGCTTCGATCCGGCCGATCCCGGCGATGCGTCGTCCTACGGTGTGTGGCTCGAGGAACTCGATCAGCGGTTCGCACGCGACCAGCGTGCGTATGACCAGGCGCTCGCGCGCGCGGCCGAGGACCTCGATGCCTTCGAGCGATTCACGGCGGCGGTCAGGCCGGATCTTCGGGAGACCGTTGCCGCGCTTCCTGCCGCGAGCGCCGATCGGACCTCGTTGGACCAGGTGCGTGGCCTCCTCGATCAGCTTTCGGAGCAGTTCCCGGCGTTCCGCCAGCGCATCGATGGATTGCGCGTGGCCAGCGAGGAGCGGCCATTCCCCGATCGGGCGGGCGCGGCGCGTTCCTACGAGGAGCTCTTCCGTGCGTGGTCGCAGCAGCTCGTGGGCATCGCGCGTGATCTCGTCGAGCGGTCCGTCGGTGACGATGTTCCCGATGCGCTTCGGGCCTTTGTCGCCGAGCACGCTCGCGCCTTCGATGCGCAGGGCCAGTCGCTGCGCTTGGCACAGGATCGGCTCCTGCTCCTTCCGCAGGATGAGCCGGGCCGGCTCGCTGAGGCCATCTCGCGTGGTGCGGCCGCGGTGATCGAGGGGCCCAGCGGGGTGGCGGTCCTTCCGGGTTGGCAGCTCTTCCCCACGACGGTCGGCGAGCGCGCACCCGATCGACGGTTCCGCGGCGAGGAGGCGATCGCCGCGGCGATGCGTTCGCTGCAGTCCAACGAGCGGCTCTGCCTGGTGCTTGTGCACGCCGAGCAGCGTTCGATGATGAAGCCCTCGAGCAATGGCGCGGACCTCTCTGCGCTGGTCGATGCCGTGCGGCTCGGTCGCGGCGAGGTCCTTGAGTGGATCGTGACCGCCGGGGGCGAACCAACTGGTGCGGAGGGTGCACGCCGCGCCTACCTGATCGTGCCGCCGAACGAGCGTACGGTCGGCGAGCCATCGCGCCGTGAGCGCGAGCTGCTGTCTGCCGCACGACGCCTGATCGAGCGAGGCGACCCGGTGATCCTGTCGGTCGGGCCGAGCGTGCGCGCGCTGGCGGGCCAAGTCGATCCTTGGGCGGGCCTCGCAGGTGCGCTCGGGGCCAGCGCGAGCACCGGCGGGATCGTGGTCGATGATGTCGCCGTTGGTGAAGGGCGTCGCGAGCCGCGCAGCGACCAGCTCTTCGCCGGGCTTCGTGGCGATGGGCCGCTCGCGCGTGCGCTCGATGGTCAGCGGGTTCGCCTGCCGTCGGTCGTCGCCCTCGAACCAACCGCGGGCGCGGCCTCGTTGGCCTCGGTCGATCCCGCCACGGGGCGACGCATCGATCGAGAGTGGCGCGCAGGATCGCGGCGCCGCGGCAACGAATCCCTTGATGCACCGGTGGCCGCAGTCGTGGCGTACGAGCCCGTCCCGGGTCGTCGATCGATCGTCATCGCGTGCCCGGACTGGATGCTCAGCGCCGTCGCCGCACGCCGCACGCCCGTGGTTGGGGGGCATTCTGCACTCACGGATCCCGGCAACCTTGCCTTGGCGACACAGGGCGCGCTCTGGGTGGCGGGCTTGGATGCGCTCATGTCTGCATCGGCTGTGGGTCGCGAAGCTGCGCGCGTGCACGCCGTGCCCGGACTCTGGTGGGCCATGGGTTCACCGCTCCTGGTGATTGCGGCAGGCGCATTCGTCGTGCGCAGGCGAGGTGCAGCATGAGGTGGGCCCTCGTCATGCGTCGCTGGGTGTTCGCTGTGCTGCTCGTTGCGGCGGCCATCATCGCCTGGCGTGGCGGCTCAGGCGCGAGCGCGACCGGCCTGGCGGTCCCGGGCATGGATGCTGGATCGATCGATCGACTCACGATCTCATCGCGGGGGAGCACCTCGATGTTCACCGCCGATGGCCTCGCATGGCAGCAGATCGAGCCCTATCGCTGCGTCGCCGATAGTCTGGCGATCCGCGACACGATCGATGTGCTCGCTGCGCTGCCGGCGTACCAATCGTTCGCGGCCGACGCGGTCGATCCGGCAGCACTGGGTCTTGATCGACCTGTCGCGACGATCGACTTCGCTGGCCCGGGCGGTGCGCAGCGCATGGACCTCGGTCGCCGGGCGCCGGCCGGGCGGGCCTGGGCCCGGGTCGGCGATCGCATCATCAGCACGAGCGATGCGCTGCACGCGTTGATCGTTTCGAGCGATCCTCGGCGCTGGCGTGATCCAGCGCTCTTCGAGCGCCTCTCGCCGGAGCTGGACCGCATCGAACTCAAGCAGGGCGAGGCGACGACGGTGCTTGAGCGACTGGGTCAGCGCTGGTCGATGCGTGCGCCGATCCAGACGCGCGCCGACGCCGATGCGGTCGGTCGACTGATCGATGCGCTCTCGCGCGTCCGCGCCGAGGCGTGGGTCGCTGACCTGCCCGCCGGCGA
>VGXJ01000043.1 GCA_016873375.1 Phycisphaerae bacterium | reverse complement strand
CATCGATCGCCACGCGGTCTCGGTGCTGAGCGACCGATGCAGCGAAGATCGCGTCAAGCGTCGCCATGGGCCATGCGCTCGACGAGGTGCTCCGCGATCCAGCCCGATCGTTGCGCGCGCGCGGCAGCATCGAGGTGCGCGAACCCCTGCACCACCGAGCCACCGCATGCACCGCATGTGCACAGGAACGGCTCCGCCATCGACCACTCCGTCGCGTTGTAATCGAAGGTCAGTTCCTCGCCCGCTGCGAGGTCGCGCAGCGCCACCAGCAGCCGACCCTCGACACGGCAGGTCGGCACGCACGAATGATTCAGGAAGCGCCACCGAAACCGCGTGGGATCCTGCGTCCTCACCGCACCGTCGTCGGGATGGATGTGCTCATGGGCACCGACTTGCACGCTGTAGCGCGCAGGGGTCGGCCGAACGGCGCCGTCGAACTCGAGCACGATGCGTCCCACCGCCACCGGCTCATCGCACCAGATGCCGCTGCCCGCCGAGGCCGGCCTGACCGAGATCCGAGGGTAGAGCGGCACCGACATCGGCCGGAGGATACGGCCTTGCGTGCGTTCGCTTCAGTGCGGATGCACGTTCCGCCGCGGGTTCGCCGTCGCTCAGGCCACGCCGTCCTGCTTCGCCATCATCGCCAGCATGTCGACGCAGCGGCTCGCGTAGCCGAACTCGTTGTCGTACCAGGCGACGATCTTGAAGAAGCGTTCATTGAGCTGGATGCCCGCCTTGGCGTCGAAGATCGAGCTGTGCGGATCGCTCACGAAGTCGCTGCTCACGACTTCCTCGTCGGTGTAGCCGAGCACGCCCTTCATTGGGCCCGTCGCAGCGGCCTTCATGGCGGCGTTGATCGCCTCGAGCGAGGTTGGCTTCGTCGTGCGGAAGGTCAGGTCCACGCAGCTCACGTCTGCCGTCGGCACGCGGAAGCTCATGCCGGTCAGCTTGCCCTTCACCTCCGGCAGCACGAGCGCGGCCGCCTTGGCGGCGCCAGTCGAGGCCGGAATGATGTTCATGTACGCATTACGCCCGCCGCGCCAGTCCTTCTTGCTCGGCCCGTCCTGCGTGGGCTGCGTGGCCGTCGCGGCATGAACGGTCGTCATCAGGCCTTCCTCGAGCCCACAGGTCTCCAAGAGCACCTTCACCATGGGCACGAGGCAGTTGGTGGTGCAGCTCGCATTGCTCAGGACCATGTGCTTCGACGGGTCGTACGCGCCGCAGTTCACGCCGTAGACGAAGGTGGGCACTTCCTTCTCGCTCTTGGTCGGGGCACTGATCAGTACGCGGCGCGCGCCTGCCGTCAGGTGCTTGCTCGCGTCCTCGAGCGTGGTGAAGAGCCCGGTCGATTCGAGCACGTAGTCACAACCCAGCTGCTTCCAGGGCAGCGCCGCAGGATCCTTCAGCGCGCTGCAGGCGGTTCGCTTGCCGTTGATGGTGATCGATGTCTCATCGGCCTCGACCTTGGCGCCGAAGCGGCCGTGCATCGTGTCGTACCGCAAGAGGTACGCGAGGTTGTCGGCTGGGACCAGATCGTTGATGCCCCCGACCTCCATCCCGCGTGCGGTGGCGATGCGGCAGACGAGGCGACCGATACGACCGAAACCGTTGATGCCGAGGCGAATGGCCATGGGTGCTCCTTGGATCCCCGCTTGACGCGCCGCTCCGGGCGCGCCAACGGGGCGAGAAGGATAGCACCCATCGGGACGCCGGCTCTGCGGCGGTACGCTTCCGGCATGACCGCGTTCGAGCATCCCCGGGCCCTGGTGGGCATGGTCCATGCGCGTGCCCTGCCCGGTTCGCCGCGGGCCCAGCTCCCCGTTGCGCGGATCGCCGAGATTGCCGTGCGGGAGGCCCGCGCCCTCGAAGCGGCGGGCTTCAATGCCGTGATCGTCGAGAACATGCACGACGCGCCCTACCTGCGCGATGCCTCCGTGCCCGAAGTGGTGGCGGCCATGGCCCTCTTGACCGCCGAGGTCGTGCGGGCCGTGCGCATCCCGGTTGGCGTGCAGATCCTCTCCCATGCGGCATCGGCGGCGCTCGCCGTGGCGCACGCCGCGGGCGCCCGCTTCATCCGCGTCGAGGGCTTCGTCTTCGCCAGCGTCAGCGACGAGGGACTCATCAAGGATGCCTGTGCCGGCCAGCTGCTGCGGGACCGTGCGCGCCTCGGGGCAAACGGGGTGAGCATCTACGCCGACCTTCGCAAGAAGCACTCGAGCCACGCGATCACCGCCGACCTTTCGATGGCCGACTGGGTCGAGGCCGCACACTTCTTCGGAGCCGACGGGGTCATCGTGACCGGGACCGCCACCGGCAAGCCAGTCGATGCGGCGGAACTCGCCGCCGCCCGGTCAGCCTCGCCGCTACCGGTGCTCGTCGGCAGCGGCGCCACGCCCGCTGCGCTGCCGGCGCTCTTCACCCACGCCCACGCGGTCATCGTCGGGAGTTCGATCAAGCAGGATGGGCTGTGGTCGAACGAGCTCTGCCCCGACCGCATGCGCGCGATCGTCGCCGCACGCAACGCGATCGGCTGAGGAGCGCCTAGGATCGGACACCCATGCAGGTCTGGCTGAACGGACGCATCCTCCCTGCCCACGAGGCCACGCTGAACCCCTTCGACCGGGGCTTCCTCTTCGGCGACGGCGTGTACGAACTCGTGCGCTTCTTCAACGGTGTCGGCGTGGGGATCGATGCCCATGTCGCACGGCTTGAGCGCAGCCTGGGGCTCACGCGCATCAGCGGCTTCGACGCGTGCTCGTTTCCTGCGCTCTGCCATGACCTGCTGGCCGCGAACGGCCTTCGTGATGCGGCGATCTACCTGCAGGTCACCCGCGGCGTCCAGCTGCCGCGCGCCCACATGCCCACCCCGGGCCTTTCGCCCACGGTATTCGCCTACGCCAGTGCGTGCGGATCGATCGATGAACTCGCCACGCTGCATGCCGGCACCGCGATCACGCGACCCGATCCGCGATGGTCACGCTGCGAGATCAAGACGACGAGCCTGCTCGGCAACATTCTCTCCTTGCTCGATGCACAGGACGAGCGAGCGGACGAGGTCCTGCTCACGCGCCATGGACTCGTGGGCGAGGGTGCCTACAGCAATGTCTTCGCGCTGCTCGGCGGCACGCTCGTGACCACCCCAGTCGATGACGACCCGCCGATCCTCCACGGCGTCACGCGCTGGCAGCTCCTCGAGGAAGCCGCTCGCGCCGGCGTGCCCACCGCCGTCCGGCCGATCAGCCTGGATGAACTTGCCGCCGCAAGTGAGGTCTTCATCGCCGCCAGCCGCCGGCTCGTCACGCCGATCCTTGCGATCGACGGGCATCCGGTCGGCGACGGCGCGATCGGACCGGTCACGCAGCGCGCGTTCTCGCTCCTGGCCGCACGCATCCGCAGCGAGTGCGGACTGCCGCCCGGCTAGACTCGTTGCGTGCCCACTCTCCTCGCCCTCAGCGTCGGCAATACCCGCACCGCCATCGGCTCGTTCACCGCAAGCGAACTCACTGCGGTCACACGCCTGGACAACACTGATGCCATCGCCGTCGCCACGGCCGCAGAGGGCGCATGGAAGATGCTCGACAGCGCCGGCGCACCGATCGTGATCGCCTCGACGAACGACCCGTTCGCCGATCGAGTCGCCGACGAGGTCGAGGCCCGGACCGGCGCCGAGGTCCTGCGCGTGGGCCCGGATGTTGCACCGGCCATCGGCACCCACCTCGATGCACACGCCAAGACCGGCCAAGACCGGCTGCTCAACGCCGCGGCGGCCTGGTCATGCGTGAAGCAGGCCTGCGTCGTCGTCGATGCCGGCACCGCGATCACCGTGGACTTCATCGATGGCGTGGGCACGTTCCAGGGCGGTGCCATCGCACCCGGTGCGCAGATGGCGCTGCGCGCGATGCATGAGCACACCGCCGCGCTGCCGTCAGTCACCTACCGTGAGCCCGATGCAGGCAGCTTCGGCAAGAACACCGAGCAGGCCATGCTGCAGGGCGTGCACATCGGCCTGCAGGGACTGGTGTGGAAGCTCGTCGAGCAGTACGCCATGAAGTACGGCGCATTCCCCGTCGTCCTCGCCACCGGCGGCGATGCAGCCACGCTCTTCGCCAAGGACGAACTCGTCAACGCCATCGTCCCCGACCTCACGCTCCATGGGGTCCATGAGTCCTGGCGCGCGGCCTATGAAGCAGAATCGGAGCCGAGCCGTCCAGCCGTGCAACGCGCCGCCGCTGGAGCCGATGTTCAGCCGGGTGGCTGCGGTGATGGCTACGGCGGCCACACCAAGCGCGACGAGCACGCATGACGCCGGTCCAGTGGGCGTGGTCCACGCCGATGCAGCCGGGCGCGATCGCGCTGGTCACGCTGCACGGCGAGCCCATTGCGCTCGAGGCACTGCTCGCTGCCTGTTGCCGTCGCCTCCCCACCGAGGGCGGCACCGCCCGATGCCACTTCGCCGACGCGCTCGGCACGATCGACGATGGCGTGGCCGTGCGTGCCTCGTCGACCTCGGCCATGCTGATGCCGCATGGCGGCGTCCGCATCGCGCAGCGCCTCAGGGCGTGGCTCTGCTCGCACGGCGCGATCGAGGCCACACTCCCCGATCTGGCGCTCTTCCCGGAGTGTGCCAGTCCGCACGCTGCAGCAGCGGCGCGCATGGCCGGTCGCTGTGCCAGTCGGCGCGCCTTGGAGCTCCTGCGCGATCACGCCGCTCGTGTCGAACGATCCGGGCCGGCGACCGCGGCAGACCTCGCGCGCGCGCAACGCTTGCGCGCCCTCATCGATCCGCCCACCGTCGTCATTGCCGGCCCATCCAATGTGGGCAAGAGCACGCTCACCAACGCGCTCGCCCGCCGTACGGTCTCGGTCACCGATGACTCAGCCGGGACCACACGCGATCCTGTGCCGGTGCGCCTGGACCTCGACGGCGTGAGCGTCGATTGGATCGACCTTCCTGGCCTGCTCGATGCACCGAGCGGCATCGATGCCTCGGCGGCCTCGATCGCAGCGCGCCTCGCTGCCAACGCGCAGGTGATCGTCGTCGCCACCGCTCCCGGGCGCGGCTGGCCCGAGCTCGCGCCGATTGCCGGCGCCACGTTCATCCACGCTCTCCTGCAAGCCGATCGCCACGATGCCGACTCGTGCTCCGAGCGTGCCCATGCCAGCGTCGCGTGCAGCGCAAGACAGTCGACTGGCCTGCATGAACTTGCACTGGTGATCCGCAAGGCGCTGGTCAGCGACGAGGACCTTGCCGACCCCCGCGCCTGGGCCTTCGACGGCGATCAGAGCCCGATCGTCGAGTAGCCCGCATCCACGTACACGACCTGGCCGGTCATGCCGGCGCCCAGCTCGCCCAGGAGGAACGCCGCGCAATCGCCGACCTGTCCGCCGGTGATGTTGCGGCGCAAGGGCGCCTTGCGCTCCATGTGATCCAGGATGTCGGTGAAGCCGCCGACCGCCATCGCGCTCAGCGTGCGCAGCGGTCCACCGCTGATGCAGTTCACGCGCACGTTGCGGGGCCCGAGGTCCATCGCCAGGTAGCGCGTGGTCGCCTCGAGTGCAGCCTTCGCCACCCCCATCACGTTGTAGCCGGGCACGGCCTTCTCGGCGCCGTAGTAAGAGAGCGCAATCATGCTGCCGCCGTTTGGCATCAGGTCGACGCAACGATTGGCCATGGCCATGTAGGTGAACGCGCTGATGTCCATCGCCTGGGTGAAGACCTGGCGCGGCGTGGCGGTGAACACTCCCTGGTCCATGCGCAGCCAGCTCTTGTCGGCGTAGGCGATCGAGTGCACGAGGAAGTCGATCGTGCCGAACTCGCCCTTGATGCGGTTGAAGACTGCATCAAGATCGGCATCACTCGCGGCATCCATCGGCGCAAGCCATGGATCCTTCACGCCCAGCTCCTGGACGGCCATGCGGCATCGACGCTCCATCTTCTCGCCCGGCAGGTGGGTGAACAGGCACTGTGCGCCTTCGCGCACCAGGCTTTGCGCGATGTACCAGGCGTACGAGTGGTCGTTGGCGATGCCGGTGACGAGGCCGCGCTTGCCCTGCATGAATCCCATCGGGATGGCTCCTTGGCTAGGGGTGAAGCGCACGCGGAGGGATTCGAACCCCCAACCCTCGGTTCCGAAGACCGATGCTCTATCCGTTGAGCTACGCGTGCGGGAGGACGGGGATGGTAGCGCAACCTCCTGCCATACACTTCCGGCGTGTCCACGCCACTGGGCGATCCCAACCTCGACCGCCCGCGATCGATCCTGCTCGTGGATGACGAGCCGCTCAATCGCGACATGCTCAGCCGCAGGCTCGGTAAGGCCGGTTACCAGGTGGCGACCGCGAGCGACGGCGCCGATGCGATTGCCCAGATCCAGTCCGAGCGTCCCGACCTGGTGCTGCTCGACCTCCTCATGCCCGGGATGTCGGGCCTGGATGTGCTGCGCGAGATCCGTCGCACCGTCGATCCCACGGAACTGCCCATCGTGGTCGCCACGGCGCTGCATGAGAAGAGTTTTCTGGTCGAGGCGATGGAGGCCGGTGCAAACGACTTCGTCGCCAAGCCGCTTGATTTCCCTGTCGTGCTCGCGCGGGTCGAATCGCAGCTTCGCGCCAAGGGGATCGCCGATCGCAACCGCACGCTGGCTTCGCGGCTCGAGGTCGCGCGCACGCGGCTCGAAGTCGCCAATCGCGAGCTCGCGCAGATGTTCGGTGATCTCGAGCGCGAGGCCGACATGGACCGCCGCTCGCGCGACACGGCACGCCAGCGGCTCCACAGCATGGCGGTGCTTGGCGACCGCGCGTCCAAGGGCATCGACCAGGATGTGGTGATGCACGACCTCCTGCTCGGTGGCATGGTCGCCCTGCAGGCGACCAGCGCTGCGCTCTACCGCGTCGATGGCGCGGTGCTGCGCCGTCAGTACGCGGTGCCCGATGCCGCGCAGATGCCCGAGGAACTTCCCGTCGACGGTCCGACGATCCTCGCGCGCATCGCGCATGGTCATTCCGTCCTCACGGAAACGTGCAAACCCTTCGGCACTGGCACGGCGGTTCCCGCACTGGGCGCCCCAATGGTCGATTCCGACGGCGAGGTGCAGGCGGTCATCCTCCTCATGCGTGGCCGCGCGAGCCCCTTCGCCCGCGAGGACGAGAACGCCGTGGCGAGCCTTGCCGCGATCCTGGAGGGCGCCCTGCAGCGCACCGTGCTCACGCGAACCAACATCGAGCGAATGATCCGCATGGCGAGCATGCGCGACCCCAGCGAGACCTTCTCGCACACCAACCGGGTTGCTGGCATGTCACTTGTCCTCTTCAACGCTTGGTGCGACCGGCACGCGGTCGCGGCAGAGCGCCGCCAGCGGGAAGGCGACCTGCTGCGTACTGGAGCCATGCTCCACGATGTCGGCAAGGTCGCCATCCCCGATGGCATCCTGAAGAAGCCGGCTGCGCTGACGCCGGATGAATACGCGACGATGATGGGGCACACCATCGAGGGAGCCGCACTCTTCAGCGGGCACCGAACGCCGTTCGATCGCATCGCACATGACATCGCGCTGCACCATCACCAGCGCTGGAACGGGCGCGGCTACCCGCAGGTCGCTCAGCCCGACGGCACGCTCGCACCGCTTCGTGGCGAGCAGATTCCGCTCACGGCCCGCATCGTGGCCATTGCCGATGTGTACGACGCCCTGCTGAGCACGCGTCGCTACAAGCGCGCGTGGAGCCGCGATGAGGTGGCCGACTACCTCCGACAGCAGGCGGGCGAGCATTTCGATCCGGAACTCATCGAGCTCGCCACCGGGCTGCTCGATGAACTCGATGCCGCGCGGGCGGAGTTCCCCGAGACCATCACCGCAGGCGCGCACGCATGATCGGTCGCCTCGCAATCGCTGCCCTGCTGGCGATCCTCGGTGCCACCGGCTGCGGTCCACCAGCGCATGTCCTCGACCGCGTGCCGGCACCCGTGCGCCCGGCATGGATCGCTGCGCAGCCTGAGTCCGCGGGGCTCACGCCCAAGGCGCTCACCGCGCTCGATCTCGACCACGACCGCTACGGCCAGGCCGTGCTCGCCGCGCGCACACAGCGGCTCGCCGCCCTGGCCATCGCCGTCCAGGACATTGATGCCCGCTCGGTCGATCCCGAAGCGCTGCGCCGCTGGATCGCCGAGGCTCGCGCCACCCGAGTCGCGCTCGATGCTGCTGACGCCTCGCTCTTCGGTGACCTCGCTGCCGCCGGCGTCATCGGTGCGGACCTTGCCGAACGCTGGAGCCTCCGACGCCGCGTCGATCGTGAGTTCGACCTCCTCGGTCAGGCCGGATTCGGCTCGCTGCCGGATGCCATCGCCTCGATGACCGCGCTGCCGCCGCCGGGCTGGGAGGCCGCCCGCATCGGTGCGTGGGCCGATGAGCACCGTGCCTGGCTCGTACCCAGGCTCGCCTCGCTCAACGATGCCCTGCTCGTGCGACCACTCGACCGCCGGCTGGCGCCTGCACCTGCTCCCAATCCTGATGGCTCGCCGGGCAAGGACCCGATCGACGAGTCCATCAAGGAGCGCCTGCGCACGCTTGGCACCGAGTGCACCGCACGCGCGCTCGAAGCATCGGTGGATGCAGCATGGCGCGAGTCGATGACGCAGCGCCTCAAGGGCGTTGTCACGCCGCCCCCTCCCGAGCCGCCGGGCGGTGCCCGCTATCCCGATGATGCCGGTGCCGTGGCGATGTTCCTCCCGCCTCCGCCGACCGATGCGGAGTGGACTGCGCTCGCCAATGCTGCGTCGATCGAGCACGGTGCGATCTCGCCGATGCGCACGGCGTGGGAATCATCATGGACCGCGGCGGTCCAGCCCATCGCCGAACTTGCCAAGTTCGAGATCGACCGGGCGCAGGCTTCCGCGGAGGATCCTGCGGGCGGTTCGCCGCGCGAGCTTGCGCAACGCATCCACGGTGCACTCGAGTCAGCGATCCGCAATGTGCAACACGCCGAGTCCACCGCCGACGACCAACTGTTCGCCGCGCTCGGCGACGGCGGTTCGCCCGAGGTCCTCGCCTGGTGGCGCGCCATGCGTGCCGCACCGCCCCGACCGAGCGATGCGCCGGGAACCAGTCTGGCCCGTGCCTTCGGCATGGGCGCCTGCAGGCGCGACCGTGCGCTCGTCGAGCTCGCTGCGCTCACCGTGGCCACGGCACCGCAGCGTGACGCCGTCCTGCGCACCATGGCCGAGTCGGCAGCGGACAGGATCGCCATCGCGCGCGAACTCGACCGGTCGCGGCTTGCCGCGTGGAAGTCGGTCTTCGAAGCCCTCGTCATCGTGCAGCGCGATCCGCTCGCACTCAACCCCACGCAGCCGCGTGCAGCCCTCGCATCGAGCGCCGACATGTCCAACCGTGTCGTGGCTGCGCAGGTGGAGCTCGCCCGTACTTGCGCAAACGCGGCACCCGGCCTCGAAATGCCCATGCGCGATGCACTCCGTGCATTGGCATGGCCCGAGTTCTTCGCCGCACGCGGCAGCGATCCAGCGGATCAACACGCGATCATGAGCGTGCGCGCCATGCTGCCGGCGACCTTCGATGCCGAGCGGCTCGACGCTGCCGTCGAGCGCGAACTCCAGCGCGTCGATGCCCAGTCGGGTCGTACACCCTGGCTTCCGGGCATGCCGCTGGCCGACCCCGAGGGCGACTGGCCTGCGATCCTTCGGCGCGATCCCGAGCTCTTCGGCGCCGTGTGGGCGCGCACCGTCACGACCGACCGCGCGGTGCGCGATGCGGCGCTCGATCCTTCCCGGCCTGATCGCGCTGCGCTGCTGGAGTGGCTGCAGCGCGCGGCTCACCCGGGCGGTCGGTGACCTTCTTCATGATGAAGAGGTAGTTGAAGCCTCGCAGGAAGAAGTTCTCTTCCTCCGCGACCTTGTGCCAGTTGCCCTTGCCGAGCTTGGCGTTCTGCCGGACCACGGTCACGATGTCGACCGCCTCGAGCTGGCGCCGCATGATCGAGAAGAGCTCGAAGCCGATGGGCATGAAGGTCCCCGCGCCGCTGCCCTTGGGCCCGCCCTTGCGCTTCTTCCATGAGTCGCTGACATAGAGCGCCAGGTATCGACGGTTGCGCAGCACCCGGCAGCACTCGCCGAGTACGCGCTCCATCGCGCTGTAGTA
>VGXJ01000042.1 GCA_016873375.1 Phycisphaerae bacterium | reverse complement strand
CACGGCATGCCATGCTGCCCCGGCATCGACGATCGATCGCCTGCGGCCGATGGGTGCGCCCACCATGGACGAGGTCGGCACGCGCGCCTACGGGCCGTGGATGGCGGAGTTCATCGCCAAGGGCACCCATGTGGGACAACTCGGCGCCCGCATGCCAGACCTGATGCACGGCATGGACAAGGAGGCACGCGAGCGGACGGCCGTGGCGATCGCCGCGTGGCTTTCCACCCGCGGCACCTTCGCCTCCGAACCAGTCTCTGTGGGCGATGGATCGTTGCTGCGCGGCAAGCGCCTGTATGAGACCGTGGGCTGCCTTGCATGCCATGGCGAGGGGCTCAATGCACTGGATCTGGCACGAAAGACCTCGCTTGCTGCACTCACGGACTTCCTTGAGGATCCGCTCAAGGCCCGGCCAAGCGGTCACATGCCGGGCATGCTGCTGACGCGCAACGAGGCGCGTGACATTGCAGCGTGGCTGCTGCGTGCACAATCCGGAAGTCTCGATGCACCCGCGGTCTCGACCGGCAATGGGCTGGATGCGGAGTACTTCGAAGGTGCCTTCGACGGCATCGGACCGGGTGCCGACGCCATACCGGTGCGCCAGTACACCGCCGAGCGCATCGAGCTCCCAAAGGATGCGAGCAACGACAACTATGCCGTGCGCTTCACGGGGGCCATCGAGATTCCCCAGTCGGGCATGTGGACCTTCCATCTGGGCAGCGATGACGGCTCGGCGCTGTGGATCGATGGCCAGTTGCTGATCGATCATGGTGGGATCCATGGGGGCAGCTACAAGACGGCACGGGTCCAGCTGTTGCAAGGGACCCATGACCTCAAGGTGCAGTACTTCGAGGCCGTAGGCGACGCAGCACTCAAACTGCAGTGGTCAGGTCCCGGAACGCCACGCGGCGATGTCCCGCCCGCAGCCTTCACCACGCGTGTCGTGCGTCTGACCCCGGGGCCTGCAGTCGCTCGACCCGATGAGGCACTGATCGCCGTCGGCAAGTCGAAGTGGACTGCACTGGGCTGCGCGAACTGCCATGAGCCATCGATCGCCACCCTGAAGGCGAAGCCCTTGGCCGAGCTCGATCCCTCGGCGGGATGCCTGGCCGATGCGGTCCCCGCCAGCGCTCCGCAGTATGGACTCGACGAGGCCGAGCGATCGCTCCTGCAGACCCTGGTCACGAACCACGCTGCCCTTGAGCGCCCGCTCTCGCCGAAGCAGTCGATCGTGCACACGATGGACCGCATGAACTGCGTGGCCTGCCACAGCCGTGATGGTGTCGGCGGCGTCGGCCCGGACCGCGATGCACTCTTCACCTGCGATGTCGATCTGGGCGATGAGGGGCGCATCCCGCCCTCGCTCACCGGAGTCGGCGCCAAGCTGCAGACCGCAGCCATCGAACGCATGCTCTCGGGGACCGAGCGCGTTCGGCCGTACATGAACACGCGCATGCCTGCCTACGGCAGTGCAAATGTCTCGCACCTCGCTGCGCACTTCACCGCCGCTGATCCTGCGGTCGGTGCCGATGCACAGCCTGCCTACAGCGAAGAGGCGATCGAGGCCGGCAAGGCCATCGTCGGCACAGGAGGCGCGAGCTGCGTGAATTGCCACACGCTCGGTGACCAGAAGTCGCTCGGCGTGCCGGCGGTGAACCTCGCCAGCATGCATGGGCGCGTTCGGCCGAGCTGGTTCCGTGCGTACTTGGCCGACCCGCAGCGGTTCCGCCCCGGCACGCGCATGCCTGCGTTCTGGCCGCCCGACCAACGGGTCTACCCCGACATCGCCGGCGGCGACCGCACGAAGCAGATCGACGGCGTCTGGACCTACCTCTCGCTCGGCGGAAGCATGCCGCTGCCCAAGGGCATCGCCGTCATCCCCGGCGAGTACGACCTTGAGCCGGATGGACGGACGATCGTCTTCGGCACCTTCATGGAGGGCGTCGGCGCGCGCTGCCATGCGATCGGCTTCCCCGAGCGCCTCTCGGCGGTCTACGACGCAGGCAGCATGCGCCTGGCGAAGGTCTGGAAGGGCAAGTTCATGAATGCCGAGGGCACATGGCGCGGCCGCGCAGGTGAACTCAGCCTGCCAGCCGGCAACTCGGTGCTCGACCTTCCCATCGGTCCGGTGGCGGCCGAGCTGGCCTCGCCCGAGGCCCCGTGGCCAGATTCTGCAGCAGGCGGCCTGCGCTTCCTCGGGATGCAGCGCGATGTACGCGGCAATCCGACCTTCTCGATCGGACGCGAGGGATGGCGAGTGGATGAGTCGCTCAACACAGTGCTCTTCACCGGCGGTGCACGCCTCAACCGGACATTCACCGTCAAGGCACGATCCATCGATGATGCGATCTCGCTCCGGCTCGCCGAGGGTTCATCGATCGTCGCCGATGGTGATGGCTGGCGGGTCGACGGCGGACCCGTGGTCTTCGTGAGCGGTGCACGGCCATTCGTGCGCACCATCGATGGCCGCGCAGAGCTGGTGGCGGGTGTACCGCTCCAGCCCTCGACCGATTCCTCGTTCCCCTTCAGCGCCGTCGTGCGCACGGAGCTCGCATGGTGATGCCCTTTCGATTCGCGGCCGTGGCAGCGGCACTCCTCGTCACGGTGCCCGCGTTTGCCCAGGGCGACGATGCCTCGCGCGCAGCCCAGACCTCGATCAACGCCTCACAGGCCGAGCGCGAGCTGGCCTACAGCACGATCACGACGATCGACTGGCCGGAGCGGGTGGTGCCTGAGGTCAGCGGCATCCTGCCGATGGGTGGAGGCCGGACGCTTGTCTGCACGCGACGAGGTGAGCTGTGGATGGTGCTTGAGCAGCCGGGATCCAAGCCCACCTGGACGCTCTTCGCGGATGGATTGCTCGAGCCCATGGGGCTCGCACGCAAGCCCGGTGATGACCAGTGGATCTACATGGCACAGCGCGGTGAACTCACGCGGTTCCGCGATGCCGACGGCGACGGCCGTGGTGAGGAGTTCCAGACCGTGCAGGATGCCTGGGACATCAGCGGGAACTACCACGAGTATGCGTTCGGTCCTGCCTTCCTTCCGGATGGATCAGCATGGATCACCCTCAACCGAGGCTTCGGTGCCGAACCGTTCGGCAAGCCGGCGTGGCGTGGCTGGGCGGTGCGCATCGCACCCGATGGATCGATCACCTACGAGTGTGCCGGACTGCGCAGCCCATGCGGCGTGGGCGTGGCGCCGTGGGGCGATGTCTTCTACACCGACAACCAAGGTGAGTGGTGCGCGACCAGCAAGCTCAGCCAGCTTGTGCGGGGCGACTATCACGGCCATCCCTTCGGTGTCGATGACACGGCGCGGCCCGAGTCGCTGGTGAAGTGGCCCGCACCCAATGCCGACGGCAGCAAGGGCGAGCATCCCAATCGCATCACGCAGGCCCAGGCGGCCGAGCGCATGCCCAACTACCGGTTGCCTGCAGTGTGGTTCCCCTTCGACAAGGCAGGCCGAAGCCCTGGCAACCCCATGTGGCTCCCGGAAGGCTCGTTCGGTCCGTTTGCTGGCCAGTGCCTGGTGCCTGATCAGTACGCGGCAACCATCAACCGTGTCGATCTCGAGCAGGTCGATGGGCAGTGGCAAGGTGCGGTCTTCCCCTTCCGTCATGGCTTCGATTGCGGGATCATCCGCATCGCACTCGAATCGCCCAGCACCATCCTGTGCGGGGAGACGAACCGGGGCTGGGCCAGCGCCGGCTCGCGCAGCGAGGGACTGCAGCGACTCTCATGGAAGGGCGATGTCCCGTTCGAGATCCTTTCGATGCGGGCCACGCCGAAGGGCTTCCGCATCACGACCACGCAGCCGGTCGATCGTGCAAGCGCGCTCGATCCGAAGACATGGACGATGTCGAGCTACACCTACTGGTACTTCGAGCCCTACGGGAGCCCGGAAATCGAGACCAAGCAACTGAGCGTGTCGCCACTCAGCGTCAGCGCCGATGGAATGGTCATCGACCTGTCCGTCGAGGGGCTGCGACCCACCTTCGTGCATGAACTCCGGGCAGCGGGCCTCAAGCGGGCCAGTGATGGCCAGCCGCTGCTGCATGACCTGGCCATGTACACCCTGAACCGGATCCCGAAGCCCTGACGGCTTGGATTCATCAGCGCCTTGACCCATCGTGCCTTGCGCGCTCCGGCCTAGCATGGCTGCATGCGCACCATCGGCCTGACTGCGTCACTCCTCGTGGCCGCACTTGCCCTGGCTGATGGCGGCCAGGCGCCGCCGGCCAACATGATCACGGTGCCCGAGGGCTTCTCGATCGAACTGCTCGCGAGCGCCGGCAAGGGACAGGGATCGTGGATCTCGATGTGCTTCGACGACAAGGGCCGTGCGATCGTCGGCTCGCAGTACGAGGGCCTGCACCGCATCGACCTATCCACCACGCCGCCCACGATCACGCCGCTCGATGTCCCGGTGCGTGATGTGCACGGACTCGTCGTCGACGGCAATGTGCTGTGGGCCAACAGCACACGCGAACCCAAGGATGGCGGCGGCCTGTGGAAGCTGACCGATGCCGATGGTGACGGCGCCTACGAGCAGCATGAGCGGCTCTACGCCTGGGGTGGCGGCGGCGAGCATGGCGCGCACGGGATCCGCAAGGGGCCGGATGGACGCATCTGGGCCATCCTGGGCAACCATGTTCCCGTTCCGGGGTTCGTGGCGAAGGACTCACCAGTGCGCCACTGGGCCGAAGACCTCGTGATGGAGCGCGAATGGGATCCGCGCGGGCACGCGCACGGCATCATGGCACCTGGTGGCATGCTCGTGCGATGCGCCACCGATGGATCGCGCTGCGAGATCGTGGCGTGCGGCATGCGTAACGCATGCGACATCGACTTCACCGTCGATGGCGAGGCCATGACCTACGACAGCGACATGGAGTGGGACATTGGTGCACCGTGGTACCGCGCCCCGCGCGTGCTGCACCTGGTCGAAGGCGGCGACTTCGGCTGGCGATCCGGCAGTGCGAAGCTGCATCCGACCGCCATCGACACGCTGCCCGCCGTCGTCGACACGGATCCTGCGAGCCCCGTCGGTGTGACCTTCGCACGCAACAGCGCGTTTCCTGCGCCGTGGCGGGATCGGCTCTTCATCGCTGACTGGTCGTACGGCCGGATTCTTGCCGTCGAATTGGTCCGTGATGGCACGAGCTGGCGCGGGCGCTGGGAACCGTTCGCCACGGGCCGACCGATGCCAGTGACCGACATCGAGTTTGGTCCTTATGGCGCCATGTATGTCCTGACGGGTGGCCGCGGAACCCAGAGCGGTCTCTATCGGATTTCGTATTTACACATGAAAACGGATGAGCCGTACGGCGAGGATCCATCGCCGACCCCGCCGCATGTTGTCGAGCGACTCGCGCTCGCGCCCATGCTGTCAGGTCCCGCCCCCGATGCGGCTGCCACAAAGGCTCGGCTGGCCACCCTCCTGCCGCTGCTTGATTCACCTGACCGCTTCACGCGGTTCACGGCCAGGATCGCCGTAGAAGCCCTGCCGATCGAGTCGTGGCGCGCCCGCGTGAGCGATGCCACGCTTGCCTTCCGCACGCGACTGGAGCTCATGGTGGCCCTTGCCCGCGTTGGGTCGAACGAGGATCGCTGCGGGCTCCTGACGATGCTGCCGGCGATCATGGCGGACTTCCCGCTGTGCAACCAGGTCGAATGCCGGCAGGGCCTTGCACGCATGGCAACGATCGCGATCGCTCGGCTCGGCAGCACGACATGGTGCAGCGAACACACCGGCGCATGGTCGACCTCGCAACCCGCGCCCGATGCGGCGACTTCGGTCATCGCGGCGCTGGGCAAGCTCTACCCATCAGGTGATGTGGCGCTGGACCGAACGCTCGCCGAACTCCTGGTCGGCCTTGGATCACCCGAGGCGATCGCCACGACCGTGGAGCTGCTCGAGTCGACCGAAGGCACCGATGCGATGGCGTTTGCGATGCCGCTGCGCCTGCGCAGCGACCTCACGCCTGACCAGCGCCGCGCCCTCGTGCTCTGGATCGAGGATGCACGCGCGTTCCGCGGCGGCTTCAGCCTGCAGGGCTTCGTCGATGCGATCGAGCGGCAGGTGCAGGAACGCACGCCGCAGGACGAGCGTGAGGCCTACGACCGCATGCGGGCAGCGATGCGCGAGGAGAGCGCACCGGTCGCCGCAGGCGGAGGCAAGCCGCTCACCGAATGGAAGCTCGAGGCGCTTTACGCACACCTGGCCGAAGCGACGACCCCACGCAACCTTGACAACGGCCGTCGTGTCCTCGAGGCCGGCATGTGCCTGCAGTGCCATCGATTCGCCGATGGGGGCGAATCGATCGGGCCCGACATCACGGCGGCCGGCAGCCGGTTCTCGCGCGCTGACTTCATCACCGCAATCCTTGAGCCAAGCAAGGTCGTGAGCGATCAGTATGCCTTCACCACGCTCACGCTTGATGACGGGTCAACCGTCACGGGCCGGATCGTGGGTGAACGAGACGGAACGGTCACACTGACCATCGATCCCTATGGCAGGGTCCGGCAGGATGTCCCGGCTGCGCGGATCCGCGGCCGGGCGCTCTCGGCCACAAGCCCGATGCCGGCGCACCTGCTCGATTCCTTCTCGAAGAACGACATCATCGACATGATTGCCTATGTCGAGCAGGCTGGTGCCGAGTGGGCCAACCGCAAGCGCGAACAGCCTGGGCAGTGAACGGGATCCCGGACGGACCGTCTAGCGCCGGCCGCCATGCGTGCGGGCAGGACGATGGCTCAAGGCAGTGCATCGATGCACCATCCGCACCGATCACGGATGCGTATGCGCCGTACCGGCTGCATGCTCCTTCGCATGCTCGAGGAATGGATCGCCGAAGTTGCGGCGGAGGTCATGCCAGACCGCATGCACATGGTCCACGCCAGTCGTGCAGTCGAACTCGATCGCAAATCCATCGCCAACGATCCTGAAGTAATGCCGCTGCGCAGGGTCATCGGCACCCATCCATGCAAACACCATCGCATCGACGCTCGCCGTACGCCACCGTGCGACCTCGATCTTCTCCAGCGGCGAGGCCAGCCGCGCAGCGAAAGCACGCACCAGTGACCAGAGCACATCGCGCTGCTCGCGGGTCATGTGCATCGCCTCCAGGCCGGCTCGATCCTTGAGTCGCGCTTCACCACCGGGCACGCCGAGCACATCCGCCGGTGCCTCGGTCCCCAGGCGCGCCTTCGTGCGTTGCTCGGGCGAGAGCATGCCCCAGAGGAGAAACGCCAGTTCACGCTCGCGCCCCAAGGGTGAGAAGCCATCAAGCTCACCACCCTTCACGGTGAACGGTGCCACCCCAATGAACATCGGCGTGACCGTGACCTGGTTGCCGTCGCTCATGACCTGCAGCGACAGGTGATGTCCCTCCAGTCGCATCCCCCACGGCGGCGCCATCGGATCACCGAAGACGAGCACGTCGTACCAAAGCGGGTTGTACCGATCGGGCTGCCCGGCACCCAGCATGCCTTCGAGCGCGAAGATGCCGCGTACGACCTTCCAGCCATGGTCGCTGAGCGCACGGCGTGCCATCGCCAGCGCGCGCTCGCGCTGTTCCGCCTGCAAGGCGTCGAGCCTGATGCCAGGGCGGTCTCCAGGGACGAACGACCAGGCCGTGCGAGCGGGCGCATCGATCGCCACGGCTGCTGTTGCGCGTTGCGCCGGATCAAGCGCATCGAGGAACGCCTTCGCATCCTGTGCAAGAAGCTCGGCAGGCGTGGGCTCGAGCATGCGTGCAGCTCCCAAGGCCAGCAGGATCGACGCGGCAAAGGCGATGCGCATGGTGGCGTGATACCGCGCGCCCCTACCATCCGTCCATGCCCGTCATAGGAATCACCGCAGACCTCGTCGATGATGGCGGCCGGCTCCGCCACCGTCTCAGCGACACCTATGTGCAGGCCGTGCTTCGTGCCGGCGGCACACCGATCGTCCTGCCCTGCATCGCCGGAGAACGGGCGCGCATGCTCGAGGCCGTCGACGGCGTCATGATCACTGGCGGCGACGACATCGACACCCGACCCCTGGGCATCGCCCTCCATGCCAAGGCGCAGTGCATGCTCCCAGAGCGCCAAGAGGCCGAATTTGCCACGCTCCGCTGGCTTGATGAGCACCCCGACATGCCGGTGCTTGGCATCTGCCTTGGCATGCAGCTCATGGGCGTGCATCGCGGCTGCCGCCTGATCCAGCACCTGCACGACGAGATCGCCGATGGCGAGCGCCACCGCAACGACCGCATCCATGAGGTGACCAGCGAGCTCGGCAACGGACCGGTCACGAGCTGGCACCACCAGGCCTTGGGCGACGCGGGGCCGTACCAACTCATCGGCCGAAGCGACGACGGCGTGATCGAGGCGATCCGTGACCCGAGCCGAGCGTTCGTGGTCGGCGTGCAGTGGCACCCTGAGCGAACGCCGGACCGATTGATGGGCGATGGCATCGTGCAACGGCTCGTCGAGGCGAGTCGATGACGGCCACGCTGGGCTACTGCACCAATGTGCACGCGGGGGCCACGCTCGCCGAGGCCAAGGAGCAGCTCGATCGGCATGCCACGGCGGTGCGTCGGGAGCTGGGCGTCGATTGGCTCGACATCGGCCTGTGGCTGAGTGCCCGTTCGCTCTTCGAGCTGAAGGAGCAGGATGCCGGAGCCAAGCGGCTTCGCGCGTGGCTCGATGAGCGCGGCTTGCGCGTCTTCACGATCAACGGATTCCCGTACGGCGATTTCCATGCCAAGCGCGTGAAGCAATCGGTCTACGAACCCAACTGGGCGAATGCGCGGCGGTTGCTCTTCTCGATCGACTTGGCGGATCTGCTGGTCGAGCTCATCCATGATGATCGCCACGAAGCCGGCATCAGCACACTGCCCTTGGGATGGCGCCTCTCGTTCTCGCTCGAAGGCTGCGGGAGCAGTGTCGGCCTGGCGAGTGCGCAGCTCGAGCAGTTCGCACGCCACGCAGCGCGGCTCGAGGAACGCACGGGCCGATGCATCCACCTCGATCTTGAGCCGGAACCCGGCTGCATGCTCGACACCGCGCGCGATGTGACGGGGTTCTTCGACCAGGTGCTGCGCCAGCGCGCCGGCGAACCCGACCTGCGTCGGTACATCCGTGTCTGCCACGACACCTGCCACGCAGCCGTGATGTTCGAGGACCAGGCGAGCGTGCTGCAGGTCTACCGTGATGCCGGCGTGCGCATCGGCAAGGTGCAGCTCTCAAGCGCCATCGAGTGCCCATCGAGCGACCGGGCGTTCCGCGCGCTGCGGCACTTCGATGAGCCGGTCTACCTCCACCAGACCTGCGTGCTCGATGGTGCGGGCGAACGGCACCTGTTCACCGACCTCGACCGTGCCTTCGATCATGCTCCGGATGGACTGTGGCGGACGCACTTCCATGTGCCGCTCTTCGCCGAGCGCCTGGGCCAGGGTGGCGTGCTTGGCACGACGCAGGCGGACCTTGTGTCGTGCCTCGCGGCGATCCGACCCGAAGATGGGATCACGGATTTTGAGGCCGAGACCTATGCCTGGGGCGCCTTGCCGTTGGATCACCGCATGGCTTCGCTGGCCGATGGCATCGCGCAGGAACTCCGCTGGGCACGCGAACGCATGACCGAATGCGGGCTCGTGGTCTGACACGGCAGTCACCCCGAAGTCCGGGCGAACCACGGGGAATCCCCGCGTGCGCGGTAGGCTCCCGGCATGGCGAACGGAGATCGCACTCGACGCAAGCAGGAAGGTGAGCAGCCTGGCCTCTTCGACCACATCGTGGCGGCCGACTTTGAAGGCATCGATCCACCTTCGATGGACAGCGTGCCTGAGTTGCAGGTGCACGAACCCACCGTACCGCAGCCCGGCCAAACGCTCGCGGCATGGGGTGATGAGGATCCGTCCCTGACGGCGCCACGAGCGGTCGAGACCATCGACCCATGGGAGTCGGTCGAGCGCAAGCCCGAGGCGATCGGCCACACCGATATCGCACCGCCGACGGAAGATGCTGCGATGGCACCCTTGGCGATCGATCGCGCCGAGGATCATGAGGACGCCAGCGATTCGACGCTTGAATCAAGCGAGGCATCGATGATGGGCGAGCCGTCGCCTGTCTCCCAAGGCGGCACCAGCGAACATGTCGTGGAGGATCCCACTCACGGTGCGATCGGTGCTGTGGATGGCGAAACCGTGGGCACTGGCGATCCGACCAGCATCGACGCCGCCACCGAGGAGTCCATCGAGCCCACCCGCCCGCCCATGGACGACGCTGATCCGATGCAAGCCATTGGATCAACCGAGGTTGACGAGCAGGCCGATGCTGACGACCCGATGCCGAGTCCTGAAACGCCG